>JAFQWG010000037.1 GCA_017407605.1 Agathobacter sp.
ACTATGATATAAAGGATTATGGAACACTTATTCCAGGTCATGGTGGGATTATGGATCGTTTCGATAGTATGATGATTACTGCTCCTATTATCTATTATTTAGCTGTATATTTTTTATAAGGGGATAAACTATGAGAAAAATAGCTGTATTGGGTTCAACAGGGTCGATTGGGACACAGACTTTGGAAGTAGCACGAGAACAGGGGGATCTTGAAATTGTAGCCTTATCTTGTGGGGGAAATATTAAATTAGTAGAAGAACAGATGCGTGAGTTCCGTCCAAAACTTGTTAGCGTTTGGTCAGAAGAAGACGCAGCGACACTTCGTACTCGTACAAAAGATTTAAATATTCCGGTTGCATCAGGTATGAATGGATTGCTTGAGGTTGCAACGATTCCGGAATCAGAAATTTTAGTTACTGCAATTGTTGGTATGCTTGGCATTCGTCCTACGATTGCAGCAATAGAAGCTGGTAAAAATATTGCATTAGCCAATAAAGAAACACTTGTTACAGCTGGGCATATTATTATGCCATTAGCAAGAAAATATAATGTAGCTATTTTACCAGTAGATAGTGAGCATAGTGCTATTTTTCAGTCGTTGCAGGGGGAAGATGGCAATAAAATCAGCAAGATTCTTTTGACTGCTTCCGGTGGACCTTTCCGTGGAAGAACAAGAGATGAGCTTGTGAATATTCAGGTAGAAGATGCTTTAAAACATCCAAATTGGGCAATGGGTAGAAAGATTACAATAGATTCTTCTACACTGGTTAATAAAGGCTTAGAAGTAATGGAAGCAAAATGGCTTTTTGATGTGGATTTGGATCGTATTCAGGTAGTGGTACATCCTCAGAGTGTGATTCATTCTGCAGTAGAATATGAGGATGGTGCAGTGATTGCTCAGCTTGGAACACCAGATATGCGTCTGCCAATTCAGTATGCATTGTATTATCCAGAGCGCCGACCACTTTCAGGAAAGCGTTTGGATTTATTTGCACTATCTAATCTTACTTTTGAAGAACCAGATATTAAAACATTTAAGGGATTAGCTTTGGCATATGAGGCAATGACACGTGGTGGTAATATCCCAGTGGCTTATAATGCTGCAAATGAAAAAGCGGTAGCACTTTTCTTAAATCGTCAGATTAAATATCTTGAAATTACAGATATTATTGAAGAGACGATGAACCAGACAGGATTTATTGAAAATCCTACTTTAGAACAGATTTTAGCGACAGAACAGGAAGCCTATGAATTCATAGGTAGCAGGTGGTAGTTTGAATATAGTAATTGCAATTATAGTTTTTAGTTTACTTATTCTTTTTCATGAATTAGGGCATTTTTCCTTGGCAAAATTAAATGGCATTCGTGTCAATGAATTTTGTCTTGGACTCGGACCAACCATAGTTGGTTTTACAAAAGGAGAGACAAAGTACTCCTTGAAAGCATTACCTTTTGGTGGGGCTTGTATGATGGAAGGAGAAGATGAAAATTCGAATGATGAACGAGCTTTTAATAAAAAAAGTGTATGGGCAAGAATAAGCGTTGTAGCGGCAGGTCCAATCTTTAACTTTATTATGGCGTTTGTGTTTTCTGTGTTCTTAATTGGAAATGTAGGTATTGATAGACCGATTCTTACGGATGTTATTGAAGGCTATGCGGCAGAGGCAGCTGGACTTCAGGCAGGAGATATGATTGTAGGTATGGGTGGTAAAGATATTCATTTTTATCGTGAAATCAGTGTATATTCTACAATGCATGTGGGAGAACCAGTAGAAATTACTTATGAAAGAGATGGAGAAGAATATACAACAGTTTTGACACCAAAGTATGATGAAGAATCGGGACGTTTCCTATATGGTTTTATTTCTTCCACGCAGCGTGAGCCGGTCGGATTTTTTGATGCAATTCGATATGGTTTTCATGAAACAGCATATTACATTGATGTGACAATAGAAAGTGTGAAAATGCTTTTTTCAGGTTCAGTTGGAGTGAATGATTTAAGCGGACCTGTTGGTATTGTTCAAAATATGGGCGATACTTATGAAGAATCTGTAGAAACGTCTGGTTATTATTATGCATTCCTAAATATGCTTAGTTGGACGATTATGTTGTCAGCAAATCTTGGAGTTATGAACCTTCTTCCAATCCCTGCATTGGATGGCGGGAGATTGGTGTTTTTAATTCTTGAAGCAATTCGAGGAAAAGCGATTGATCCAGAAAAAGAAGGGTTTGTCCATATGGTTGGTATCATTTTACTCTTTGGATTGATGTTTGTGGTAATGTTTAATGATATTCGTAAGATTTTTATTTAAATTAAAGTGAAACGAAGGTATTGGGAGGTTACAAAATGGAAAAAAGAATCACAAAAGAAGTGCAGATTGGAAATCGTGTTATCGGTGGTGGCAATCCTATTTTGATTCAATCCATGACAAATACTAAGACAGAAGATGTAGCTGCAACAGTAGCACAGATTCAAAAACTTACAAAGGCAGGTTGCGATATTATTCGCTGTGCAGTTCCTACGATGGAAGCTGCGAAAGCGCTTGCTGAAATCAAGAAACAGATTGAGATTCCACTTGTAGCAGATATCCATTTTGATTATAAGCTTGCAATTGCAGCGATGGAAAATGGCGCAGATAAAATCCGTATCAATCCAGGAAACATTGGTAGTGTTGACCGTGTGAAGGCTGTAGTTGATGTGGCAAAAGAACGCAATATTCCTATTCGAGTAGGAGTAAACAGTGGTTCTTTGGAAAAGAATCTCGTAGAAAAATACAATGGTGTTACTGCAGAAGGTATTGTAGAAAGTGCACTTGACAAAGTAAAGATTATTGAAGACATGGGATATGATAATTTAGTTGTCAGCATCAAATCATCCGATGTTATGATGTGTGTAAAAACCCATGAACTTATTTCTGATAAAACAAATCATCCACTTCATGTAGGTATTACAGAAGCTGGTACAATTATAAGTGGTAATATTAAATCTTCGATTGGACTCGGACTTATTTTAAGTCAGGGTATTGGTGATACTATTCGTGTATCATTAACAGGTGATCCAGTAGAAGAAATTAAATCAGCAAAACTTATTTTAAGAACATTAGGACTTCGTACAGGTGGAATCGAAGTTGTTTCATGCCCAACCTGTGGTAGAACACAGATTGACCTAATTGGACTTGCAAATCAGGTGGAAACAATGGTTTCAGAATTTCCGCTTGATATTAAGGTTGCAGTTATGGGCTGCGTGGTAAATGGACCAGGAGAAGCAAAAGAAGCAGACCTTGGTGTTGCAGGCGGCATTGGTGAAGGCCTTATTATTAAAAAAGGTGAAGTGTACAAGAAAGTTCCAGAAGCAGAACTTCTTAGTGCATTAAGATACGAATTAGAAAACTGGGGTAAATAAAAGTGTCAAAGACATTTTTGGAAGTGTTCCCTACTTTAAATATAGAGCAGGGACTTATTAGTTTAATGGAAAAAGCAGAAGTTACAAAAATAAGTGCGAATCATGATAAAAGTCATATTCGCATTTATTTGCATGCAAAAAGACTGATATCAAAGAAATATATATGGTATCTTGAAAAAGAAATTAAAAATCAGCTTTTTCCGGGAAAAGAAATTGAAATTAAGATTATAGAATCCTTTGAACTTTCTGAACAGTATAATGCGAAAACACTTTTGCAGGAATACAAGGAAAGTATGTTGGAAGAATTAAATGAATATAGTGTACTAGAATACAATTTGCTTCGCACAGCAGAGATGGATTTTGCGACACCAAGTAAAATGACGCTCACATTGGATAATACCATTATTGCAAAGACTAGGGGTGAAGAAATCGTAGAATTCTTAGAAAAGATAGTCTGCGAACGTTGTGGCATGGATTTGGCGATTACAGTAGAATATCGTGAGCCAAAAGAAAGTAAATATCGAAAAAATGCTAGTGAACAGATTCGTCAGGAAGTAAAAGCGATAGTAGCACGTACCAGTATCGGTAAGAAAAGCGAGGAAGATGTGCCACAAGAAGATGGCTTGCTTCTTGCGGATAAGGCCAAGACTTCGGCAGAGTCGAAAGAAACCAAGTCAGAAAAAACAGAAGAGAAAAAAACTGCTGCATCAAAATCAGATGCACCAAAGAAACCATCTTTTGAGAAAAAAGGTGAGTTCCGCAAAAAGTATGAACCAGGAAGCAAAAAATCTGACAATCCAGATGTATTTTACGGTCGTGACTTTGATGAAGAACCGATGGATATCGAAAAAATTGATGGTCCAATTGGTGAAGTGGTTATCAAAGGTAAAGTGGTTTCTTTAGAAACGAGAGAAATTCGTAATGAAAAGACAATTATTATTTTCACAGTAACGGATTTTACGGATACTATTGTTTTAAAGGCATTTGCTAAAAATGAAGATGTAGTAAGTATCACTTCAGGTTTAAAGCCAGGCAGTTTTGTAAAGATAAAAGGTGTAGCTACAATCGACAAGTTTGATAGTGAATTAACGATTGGTTCGATTGTTGGAATGAAAAAGATTCCAGATTTTACAACAACTCGTATGGATGTTAGTCCTGAAAAACGTGTTGAGCTACATTGTCATACCAAGATGAGTGATATGGATGGTGTTTCCGATGCTTCCGCTATTATTAAACGTGCTATGAAGTGGGGACATAAAGCGATTGCCATTACAGATCATGGGGATGTGCAGGGCTTTACCGAAGCTAGTCATAGTATCAAAGGGCCAGACGATATCAAGATTATCTATGGTGTGGAAGCCTATATTGTAGATGATTTAAAAGGTATTGTTACAGATAGTAAAAATCAGTCTTTACAAGAATCTTTTGTTGTATTTGATATTGAAACCACAGGTTTTAGTCCGGAATTAAATAAAATTATAGAAATTGGTGCTGTGAAAGTTGTGGACGGTAAGATAGTAGACCGTTTTTCAACCTTTGTGAATCCAGAAGTACCAATTCCATACCGTATTGAAGAACTGACACATATTAGTGATAATATGGTAATTGATGCACCAACCATTGATAAAGTGCTTCCAGAATTTCTACAGTTTTGTGAAGGCTGTGTAATGGTTGCACATAATGCTGATTTTGATATGAGTTTTATCAAGAAAAAGGCAGAGGACATCGGTGTGGATTTTGCACCAACTTATATTGATACGGTTGCAATGGCACGTTTCTTATTACCTAACTTGAATCGATTCAAATTAGATACAGTTGCAAAGGCAGTTGGTGTAGCACTTGATAACCATCATCGGGCAGTAGACGATGCTGCTTGTACTGCGGAGATATTTGTAAAATTTGTTCCGATGATGCAAGACCGTGGAATAGAAACCTTAGATCAGGTTAATGCAGAGGGAAATGCATCTGTTTCTAACATTATGAAGATGCCAACCTATCATGCGATTATTCTCGCTACCTGTGATCAGGGTAGAACAAACTTGTATAATTTGGTTTCCTTGTCGCATATTACATATTTTAATAGACGTCCACGTATTCCAAAATCAGAATTTATCAAATACCGTAATGGACTTCTGTTGGGCTCAGCTTGTGAGGCGGGAGAATTGTATCGTGCAATTTTAAATGGCAGACCAGAAAAAGAGATTGCACGTATTGTTGATTTTTATGATTATTTGGAAATTCAGCCACTGGGTAATAATGCGTTTATGCTGCGCGATGAAGATTCACCAGTAGAGACAAAAGAAGATATTATTAATATCAACAAGCGTATTGTAAAGCTCGGTGAAGACTTTGGCAAATTGGTAGTTGCGACTTGTGACGTGCATTTCCTTGATCCTGAAGATGAGATTTATCGTCGTATTATTATGGCAGGAAAAGGATTTAAAGATGCAGATGATCAAGCACCTTTATATCTTCGTACAACGGAAGAAATGCTTGCGGAATTTCAGTATTTAGGTAGTGCAAAAGCAGAAGAAGTAGTTATTACCAATACCAATAAAATTGCGGATATGTGTGAATGGATTTCGCCGGTTCGACCTGATAAATGTCCGCCGGTTATTGAAAATTCCGATCAGATGCTTCGTGATATCTGTTATAACAAAGCATATAAGATGTACGGTAATCCATTGCCAGAAGTAGTACATGCTCGTTTGGAAAGAGAATTAAATTCGATTATTTCTAATGGATATGCCGTAATGTATATCATTGCACAGAAATTGGTGTGGAAGTCCAATGAGGATGGATATCTGGTAGGGTCACGAGGTTCCGTAGGAAGTTCCTTTGTGGCAACTATGTCAGGTATTACAGAGGTTAATCCACTTCAAGCACATTATTTATGTGAAGAATGTAAATATGTAGATTTTGATTCTGATATAGTAAAATCTTATGCCGGACGATGTGGTTGTGATATGCCAGATGCGATTTGTCCAAACTGTGGCAGACCACTCAAAAAAGAAGGGTTTGATATTCCATTTGAAACCTTCCTTGGATTTAAAGGCGATAAAGAACCAGATATCGACTTAAACTTCTCCAATGAATATCAAAGTAAGGCCCATAAATATACCGAAGTTATTTTCGGAGAAGGACAGACCTTTAAAGCTGGTACTGTAGGTACGCTTGCGGACAAGACTGCATATGGTTATGTAAAGAATTATTACGAAGAACGTGGTATCAAAAAACGTCGTTGTGAAATTGAACGTATTGCAGTTGGTTGTACAGGTATCCACCGTACAACGGGACAGCATCCGGGAGGTATCATCGTATTGCCTGTAGGAGAGAATATCAATACGTTCACTCCAGTACAACATCCAGCGAATGATATGACGGTCGATATTACTACGACACATTTCGATTACCATTCTATTGACCATAACCTCTTGAAACTGGATATTTTGGGACATTTAGATCCTACTATGATACGTATGCTTCAGGATTTGACCGGTCTAGATCCTACGACGATACCTTTGGATGATAAAACGGTTATGTCTTTATTTGAAAGTACCAAAGCATTGGGAATTTCACCGGAAGATATTGGCGGAACAGAGCTTGGTGCCCTTGGTATTCCAGAATTTGGTACTGACTTTGCGATGGGCTTGGTTGCAGAGGCTAAGCCAACACAGTTTATTGATTTGGTAAATATTGCAGGACTTTCCCATGGTACGGACGTATGGCTGGGAAATGCACAGACTTTGATTAAAGAGGGGACAGCAACCATTTCTACCTGTATATGTACGCGAGACGATATCATGACATATCTGATTAATAAAGGACTTGAGGCAGATACCGCATTTAAGATTATGGAAAATGTACGTAAAGGTATGGTTGCCAAAGGAAAATGCGACAAATGGGCAGAGTGGAAGCAAGATATGTTAGATCACGGGGTGCCAGACTGGTACATCTGGTCTTGTGAAAAGATTAAGTATATGTTTCCAAAAGCACATGCGGCCGCTTACGTTATGATGGGCTGGCGTATTGCTTACTGTAAAGTGTTTTATCCATTGGCTTACTATGCATCCTATTTCTCAGTACGTGCTACTGGCTTTGATTATGAAATTATGTGTCAGGGAAAAGAGCGTTTAGAGATTCACCTAAATGATTTCAAAAAACGCAAGGATACACTTTCTAACAAAGAAAAAGATCAATATGCAGATGGACGTATTGTACAGGAAATGTACGCAAGAGGATTCAGTTTCGTGCCAATTGATATTTATCGAGCTGAACCACATCGTTTTCAGATTTTGGACGGTAAACTGATGCCTTCCTTAAATTCTATTGAAGGTCTTGGAGACAATGCTGCAATTGCGATTGCTGAGGCTGCAAAGAATGGCCCATTCCTTTCCAAAGACGATTTTAGAGAACGTACAAAAGTATCAAAAACTGTTATTGAACTTATGAGTGATTTGGGATTGTTTGGGGATTTACCAGATTCGAATCAGTTATCGTTGTTTGATTTATAAGAAAAAGCTGTGGCTAAGCCACAGCTTTTGTTTTTAGTCTAATGTTCCAGGTTTAAATCGTTGTACATCCAGAGGATTGCTTCTTGCAAAATAATACATTTCGCCAGAATGGTACTCTCGGAAGAATACATAGTAGGATGTAACATGAATGTCACAGAAATCCCCTTCTTTAATTACCATATTTTCTGTTCCATCATTTTTGACCATGCATAGAGCAGAGCCATCTTTATCAAATCGCTGATAGTAGATGTAACTTCCATGTACATTGTATGAGTCAACGCTATCACGAGTGATATAAGTAGGATTATTAAAGTTTAAATTGGTATGTATGATAGAGTAATCTGAGTTGCCATCAATATAATATACATCTTTGCCATCGCTTACAACTGGTTGGAAAGTATTACCTTCATATACGACAGTAGTGCTGTCAGAAGCAGTATCAAAACGATGAATAGAGCCATCGGTATGCATTCCGTTGTAATAAAAATACTGTCCATCTGCATTACAGGTAAATACGGCATCATCCATAACCTGCTTTTGTTCTTCGCCATCAATGCGGACTTTATACAGAGTAGAGGCTTCTTGTTCGTCATAATGAATATAGTAAATATAATTTCCTAAAAGTGAGGCATAAAGACATGGCTCGGTGTCCAAAATTACAAGGTTTTCACCATCGTGGTCTACACGGACAAGAGCATTTCGATGAAAGGCCACGAACTCAAAATCAAGACTGTCACCGCTATTGTTTCTTACGTAGTAGACATAGTTTTCATCTGCATTAATATAAGTTGCAGCATCTGTGGTTAATTTTTTTAAATTACCACCATTTGCATCCATGGAGTAGAGTTTGCCACCATCACTAGGATTTGAAAAGAAAATAACACCGTTATATTCACAGAATAGTCCACCATTATAAAGATTTCCTGCGGTATTACCATTCACATAACCACTATTCATGATAGTGTCGTTATTATTTTTTAGTTTGTTTGAGATAAAGACACCTGTTACCAAAAGGACAATAACAAGTAGTGCGATAACAATTTTTTTCATAATACTTCCTCCTTATGTTATTATACGTTTTATTTTCATATCTTTCAAGGTTTGCTTGCCTTTCAAACCAGTTTGTACTATTATCTTTTTATTAGAAAAAATAGGTGGTAACTATGGAAGATTTATTAAAACTTCGTGACGAAATTGATGTAATCGATAATGAAATTGTTTCGCTCTATGAAAAACGTATGAAAATAGCAGAAAGAGTAGCACGTTTTAAAATCGAAACAGGAAAAAAAGTATTTGACAGAGAAAGAGAAGTAAGTAAACTTGAGGTTTTATCTGCAAAGGCATCTTCAGAATTTACAAAAGTTGGAATTATAGAATTGTTTGAACATATTATGGCGGTAAGCCGTAAAAGACAGTATCAGCTTTTGACGGAAAATGGATTAGTGGAAAAGCCTGAATTAGAAACAGTTGAGGAGTTAGAACTTCCAAAGGCTCGCATTGTGTTCCAAGGAGTAGAAGGTGCTTACAGCCAGCAAGCGATGAACGAATATTTTGGTCAGGAGTGCGACAGTTTCCATGTAGAAACTTGGAAGGATGCGATGGAAGCGATTAAAGCTGGAAAGGCAGATTTTGCAGTGCTTCCAATTGAGAATTCTACCGCAGGTATTGTTTCTGAGAATTATGATTTGCTTGTTGAATATGATAATTATATTGTAGGAGAACAGATTATTCAGATTAAACATGCATTATTAGGAAGGTCAGAAGCACAGATTTCCGATATTACGACCGTTTATTCTCATCCACAGGCATTGATGCAGTGTAATGAATTCTTATATGCACATAATGATTGGGAAAAGATAAGTTTAAAGAATACAGCGGTTTCGGCTAAGAAAGTTATGGAGGATGGAGATAAATCCCACGCAGCAATCGCAAGTGTGTTAACTGCAGACTTATATGGTTTAAAAGTTTTGGATGATAATATCTCCAATACACAAAACAATGCAACCCGTTTTATAATAGTAACTAACAAAAAAATTTGTGCAAAGAATGCGAATAGAATAAGTATATGTTTTGAAATTGCCCATGAAAGTGGTTCTCTTTATCATATGCTTTCGCATTTTATATATAACAATATCAATATGACCAATATTCAGTCGCGTCCAGTAAAAGGGAAGAACTGGGAATATCGTTTCTTTGTTGATTTTGAAGGAAGGTTAGAAGATGATGGTGTAATCAATGCTTTACGTGGAATCAAAGAAGAAGCGACTTCAATGAAGATATTAGGAACTTATTAGTTTTAAATTATATAAAAAACTTATAAAAAGCTGTTGACACATGAGAAAATGTGTGTTATTTTATATGAGTTGTAAGAAACAAGTAGAGTATCCACTCTCACCTAAGCGCAATTGGGCGACTTAGTGTTCATATTTCCAACATGTTATTTTTGTGTTAGAGATTTTAGTGGATAGTCTGCCTATCCACTATTTTTTTTTGGAGGTACAAAGCCATTAGCGAATTAATGATTAACGAACAAATCAGAGACAAAGAAGTACGTCTTATCGGAGCAGATGGAGAACAGCTTGGCATCGTTTCTAGCAAAGAAGCACAGCGTCTTGCAGATGAAGCTGGACTTGATCTTGTAAAGATTGCTCCAACAGCAAAGCCACCTGTATGTAAGATTATCGATTATGGTAAATATCGTTACGAACAGGCTCGTAAAGAGAAGGAAGCTAAGAAGAAACAGAAGACTGTAGAATTAAAAGAAATTCGTTTGTCTCCAAACATTGATACTAACGATTTGAACACCAAAATTAATTCTGCAAAGAAATTCATCGAAAAAGGAAATAAAGTAAAAGTTACGCTTCGTTTCCGTGGCCGTGAAATGGCTCATATGAATCAGAGCAAGTATATTTTAGATGACTTCGCAGAAGCACTTGCAGATGTGGCAGTAGTGGAGAAAGCACCTAAGGTGGAAGGACGTAGCATCGGTATGGTGCTGGCAGAAAAAAGATAACATTTTAAGGAGGATTTAGACATGCCAAAAATTAAAACAAACAGAGCAGCAGCAAAACGTTTCAAAGTTACAGGAACAGGAAAATTAAAAAGAAGTAAAGCTTATAAGAGACATATCTTAACAAAGAAAACAACAAAGACTAAGAGAAATCTTAGAAAAGCAGCTATCGTAGATGCTACAAACGTTAAGAATATGAAGAAG
>JAFQWG010000038.1 GCA_017407605.1 Agathobacter sp.
CAAAAAAAGCCCTTATCCTAAGACCTATGATCCAGGCTATGAGGCAATGATTAACAACGAGTTCCTAAATGCTCTCGCTAAACCGGACTGCCCACTCCTTGCCTTTGTAGACAAAGAAAAGGCACAGAACTTCTGTCGCCAGCAAAAAGACCTTGGTCGCCCTTGGTACGGCCAGCTCATGGCAGGCCCACAGCTCGTCGCCCACTACCTTCAGATTCTATACTGGATTGAGCTCTACCATATAGAAATCGAGATTTAAACTCAAAGGACCGCCCCTAAACTGGGGCGGTCCGAAATTTATAATAGAATCGGTTGAATCTGTTTTCCTTTTAGAGCGAGCTCAATCGTATCTGGCAGTAAATCAAGGTTTGCAATCATCGAGGTTGGTTTTGACTTATGATTATCCTGCCCAAATGGCACAAAATAGATGTTTTTCATATTCATAAGCTGCCCAATCGTCTTAAAGTTCATGCCAAGTGCATCATTGGTCGAAATTGCAATCACAAGCGGCTTTCCATTTCGCATATGTGCTTTTGCTGCCATCAGCACTGGAGTATCCACGATACCTGCACATAGCTTTGCTGCTGTATTGCCCGTACATGGTGCAATCACCATCACATCCAAAAACGCATTTGGTCCAATTGGCTCTGCCTGCACAATTGTCTTTATTCCTTCACTCTCTGTAATATTGCATATTCCCTCCACAAAATCCTTTGCACTACCAAATCTGGTATCACAAGTCTGTGTCTGGTAAGAAAAAATCGGAGTAATCTGAGCTCCCATCTCTTTTAAACGAATTACGGCTTTCCTTGTCTGTGCAAAGGTACAAAAGGAGCCCGTAATTCCATATCCTATATGATAATTTGAAAAATCCATAGCTGTTCCTCTCTCACATCAACTGATAGGGGCGCGTATTTGTATATGGCATCTTTCAAAAGCTTTGCACTACTTGTCGTCGTATATATTCCTGGTAAGCCCAGTGATAATTTTGCCGTGATTCCATGTCGGCTTGCTGCTTCAAAATCCGTTCCCCCTGGTTTTGATGCGATATCTATAATCAAACTCTCCGTAGACATCTTGCGTATCAGTTCCTCTGTAATTACCATAGCCGGAACGGTATTAATCACGGTCTGCATTTCGCCTATCACGTCTTTTATCCCAATAAAATCACAAGCTTTAAATCCATCCGCCAGAACCTGTGCCCGCACTTCTTCTCTTCGAGCAGCCACGGTAACCTCAGCTCCAAGAGAAGCAAATATCTTGGCAATTCGAAGCCCACAGCAACCATAGCCTGTTACCAGCACCTTCTGCCCTGCAATCGAACGTGCTCCATATCGAAGCACTTCAGCAACTGTAGCCTCTGCGGTAATATAAGCATTTCCTTCTACCACTTCCGGAAGCATCATAAAGTCATAATAGGTGATTTTATTTTCCTCTAGAAATCTTATCCACTCCTGGTCAAACACTCCACCAAATACACATATCTCTTCGCCTTTATTATTTATTAATTCTTCTTTTAACTTTTCTTTCAGTGCCGTATCTGTATTTAGTTTTGATATTGGTATCGGCAATACATACACCTTTTCACAGGAGTCTTTATCAGACTGATACTTCTCCCAGGAACAGCGTCTTTTCTTTCCATATAGTAAGGAAGCCAGCTTCTCCTGTCTCTCATCTGCGGTAATTATAATCATATGTCTATCCATATAAAAAACGCTCCCTTCCATATAAAATATGAAAAAGAGCGTCACTCAGTTCCTAAATTTACGAAACTTTACAGTCTTGTTTCTACGAAAATATCATAGATTGCTTTGATTGCTGTTTCAAAGTCATCATTGCTTACACCAATGATAATATTTAATTCGGAAGAACCCTGATCAATCATGCGGATATTGATATTCGCATGTGCAAGAGCTGAGAAGATTCTACCAGCAGTACCTCTCTGTGACTTCATACCGCGACCTACTACCGCAATAAGTGCAAGGTCAGCTTCAAGTTCTGTAAAGTCTGGGTCTACTAATCTTCTAAGAGAACTCATAACCTGCTGTTCTTTGCCTTCAAATTCTTCCTGATGTACAAATACAGTCATTGTATCAATACCAGAAGGCATATGTTCGATAGAAATTCCGTGCTCTTCGAATGCCTGAAGGGCTCTACGACAGAAACCTACTTCCTGGTTCATCTGGTCTTTGTCAATGCTAACTGCTACAAAGCCTTTTTTACCAGCAATACCTGTAATGGTATAATCTGCTTTCTGACATGTACTGTCTACGATTAAAGTACCGTCTGCTTCTGGATCATTGGTATTACGGATATTGATTGGAATACCTGCCTTACGCACTGGAAATACGGCATCTTCATGAAGTACAGATGCTCCCATGTAAGACAACTCGCGAAGTTCACGGTAAGTAATAATCTTGATTGGTTTTGGATTCTTGATAATTCTAGGGTCAGCTACAAGACATCCTGATACATCTGTCCAGTTTTCGTACATACTTGCGTTGCAAGCCTTTGCCACGATAGAACCTGTGATATCAGAACCACCTCTGGAGAAAGTACGAATACTTCCGTCTGGATTTGAACCATAGAATCCTGGCACAACCGCATTTTCCATTTTTTCCAAGCGTTTTGAAAGGACTTTATGTGTCTTTTCTGCGTCAAAAGCACCTTCTTCTTCAAAGAAAATAACCTCTGCTGCATCGATAAATTCGTATCCAAGGTAATTTGCCATGATAATACCATTTAAGTATTCACCACGGGAAGCTGCATAATCTGCGCCTGCTTTTGCCTTAAAATTCTCTGTGATTACTTTAAATTCATCTTCCAAAGAAAGATTAAGTTTTAACCCATTTATAATCGAATCATAACGATCTTTAATCTTCATAAGTGGCACACGGAAGTCTTCATCCGCTTCTGCCAATGCGTAACACGCATACAACATATCTGTTACTTTTGTATCTTTTGAATTTCTCTTACCTGGTGCACTTGGGATTACAAATCTACGATTTTTGTCGGCACGGATAATATCTCCTACCTTTGCAAACTGTTCTGCACTTGCAAGTGAACTTCCACCAAATTTTACTACTTTTACCATAATCTATTGCTCCTCATCACTACTTTTCGAAGAATATATCCGTCATTATACAGTCAGACCGCATATTTCGTCAATTTTTTTCACAATTTTTTCCTATCACGAATAGGCATGGGAAATATAACCTAGCCTTTCTATTTGCTTGTTTTCACACAATAAAAAACTTCTACTTATCCTTCTTTCGAATTGGTAAGTAGAAGTTGTGTTCGCTCTTAATATTTATTCTATGCTAAACGTTTCCACTGTTTACTACATTTATAGTAAGAATAAAACATACAATTTTCAGCTTGATCGCAGCGAACTGGTGCGTTTTCGATATTGCACTGGCAGTTTACAACTGCATCCGCCTTTCCTTTACATGCTCCCTTAACCATAACATCATCTAGTACTTCGCGTGACATAACATTCTCCTTTTCTTATAGTATAATATTACAACGTTTTGTTCCAAATCGATATCATTATACTATATCTTGTGGTAAAATGTCACTTGTCAATTCTTACAGAAAACTTAAAAAGTTTTGGTAGATTTGCCCATTAATTATTTTGAATAGGCTTCGACACAAAAAATAGGCGTTATTTGAATTTATTCTCGTTCAAATAACGCCTATTCTACTATTTCGTTAATTTCCAATGGTCTGTACCTCACAAAATTTACGATTTGTTAGTTTCTTAAGAATTTACCTATTTTATAAATTCTCATCCTTTGAATCTCAGTTTTAAGATTCTTTTCTTTTTCTGAACCCATCTCCTTAGACCCTTTTTTTGAATCTAATTCTACAGATTCTTCTTTTTCCATATCCTTCTCTTCCGTTTACCAAAATGACCTTTTAGGAACGACTTCGTATTCTATCAAATGTTTTTTCCGAAGCTCTATCCAATTCTCTCTTATTTTTATCTCGCCACTGGTTTCTTGATTCATATGGTGTGCTAGGGTTGCTTCTTACCAAAATTTAAGTTTTTGTTGGACCATACCTTCCTTTCATAAATTTCATCTGATGACTTTCTCGTCATCATCAAGATGATTGACTTTGGAAATTCCTTCGTGAATTTCTGTGTGCTTGTTTCTTTTGTTGAGTTTAATATAGCATATCAATTTATATATGTCAACACTTATTTTCAAAATATTTAAAAATATCTTGCAATATTTCTTTTAATTTGTATGTATTGCACATTATTTTCTGACAATTCATGTTTTTAAAACAAACTCAATTATTTCGACGAAAGGGCCAACGCCCTTCCGTCTGCATATTAACGCATTTAGAATCCTTTAACCTTCTTATAGGAACGAGTCTTACTCTTGGCATTTGCCAGTGTCTTCATTCTAGCTTCGATCAGCACTTTTCTACCTGTTTCGCTTCTCGTATAGACTAGGTCATATTTGCCCATATATGGTTTTACACATTCATAAAACCTCACAGCATCCTCTTTTCTCTTTGCAAAACACTCTGGCACAACATAGAAATCATACTGACCTCTTAGCGTTCTTCTACGTACCAAGAGATATCTCTGATTGTCGATTTCGCCAAAGAATTCGTTGACACACTGGGTAAACAGAGTCTTGTCTCTGCTTGTTCCACCAGATAAATATACTGCATGGTACTTTAAGCCTTTTTTATTGACTTTGACACGACTTCCACTTCCCTCCACAAAATCCATTGCAACCAATGCTTTACGGATGCCCTTACCAAAGGCATATAATCTCTTTTCTGCATTGAAAAGCTGAATTAATTTAGGAAGCTGTGTAAGTGCATACACCCCCGATACCAACATACCAAATGCGAAGATGCCTGTTCCGGAGCCTTTTGCCGCAGCACCTAATCTTAATATAAGAAGAAGCACAAACACAACTGCTGCAACAATAAGTCCAATCAATTTCTCACGGAACACTGTCTTTGGCACACTAGCTTCGGTAACCTCTGTTTCTTCGACAATATCCATCTTGTTATGTAACGAAAGAGAACGATTCCATCTCTCCTTCAGCTCTGCTCTATGTCCAGATAATTCAAGCATCTGCTGATTCATCAAAGCAACATGCTTTTCATCATATGGCTCACAAATAATCGACATACGTTCCATGCCGTTTTCGATGATATCATCCACATAATGAAGTCCCAGGAAGTGCTCCATACGACGCTTCAACAGTGCAAAATCCTCGCTGATCTCCTCTTCGTCTTCTTTTTCATCCTGCCAAGGTGATAAACATACCAGATGCCAGATATTACTGGTCTTTTCCGGATTCTGTTTGAACACACGAATTGCACGGCCACGCATCTGATTACTAAGCATAAAGGAGCCAACAAAACTTGCCAGAATAAGCGAGTTAATACATGGTGAATCCCATCCTTCTCCAAGGAGGGATTTGGTGCCGATTAGCACCTGCATATGTCCCTGAGTAAAGACTTCTGTTACCGCACCTGTTAAAAAGTGTGCGTCACCTACCGCATTTACTTTGACATAATCCGTCTCTTCGAGATTTCCTACTCCGCTAAATGTAATCTTTCCACTATCTCCAACAGCCTCTAAAAGTGCTTCTTTTGCTTCTGCTGGGACAATCACAATCGTACCACATAGCACACCCAGACGAATATCCGTGGTCGCACCTACACTTCTTCGAAGCTGTTCAAAAAATGGTATAACTCCCAAAGACGTCACATCTTCCGATGTGCCCAATGCCTTTTCATACTCTTTTCGGATATAGTCCGTCAACACCAAAAGGCGCAAATCTTTTCCTGTCGCCTGATACTCATGTGCAACTATATCTCTGATACTATTACATTTGCCTTTTGATGTCGTAAGCAATTTTTCAATAGAAGGCGTTGTAGTAAAAGAAATCTTCTTTTTCTCAATCACACCTTCCGCCTTCAGATACGAAATCAAATCCTTCCGATAGTCTTCATCACAATTGTAATTTTCCACATCATCATATAAAAACCCCTGAAGCAAGAGTTCCATCCAGCCTGTATTCATATTTGGCAGACGTCTGGTTCCAAGAAGACGCTTCAAACGATCTGGAAACGCAATATTTTTCGATTGTAGATAAATAAGAAGTGACGCAAAATAATTTGGATTGTCCAAAAGTTCATCATCACGCACCAAACCGCACAAACCTTTATGACTTTGGATTGCATCCATAAACGCTGCATCCCCCATGAGCTTGTCATAGGCTTGTTTGCTACGCATTTTGAATTTTTCAACTTCTTCTTTTTCTTCTTCTGTTGGATAATTGAAATACACAAAATCCTGATGAGGACAGAGACTTCCTTCTTTTACAAGTTCTGGGACTGCAATTTCTTCATCAATTTCACCACACATATTCATATAACGATTCCACATGGTTGCATTGGAATCATATGGTGGTGTGGCAGTGAGGGCAATCACCTTTAATCCGCCCATCTTGTTTTTCAATTCTTCGAGGGCTTTCCACCATTCACTACGCAGATGATGACATTCATCCAAACACATCAGCCCTACTTTATTCGCCTTTAATGTCTTTACAATGTCAAATTCCGAATAATCCACTTCTTCTATTTCTTTTGCAGAAACCATAATAGTGTCATCTGCATCTTTATCGTCCTCTATTTTTGCAGACTCATCTAAATCTCCTTTGTAGCGGTTCATCGCACTGTGCAATGCCTGATAAGTCGCAATAGTAATCGCTTTAGGATTCTTTAAATCCTGTGAAATATAATCATCTGGATTTAATCCTTCAATCAAAAAGCCTTCCACAATTCTGTCCTTCCACTGCTCGCGGATAGTAACCGAAGGTGCAAGTACGAGTGTGTTTTCACGCATACGTGCAATCAACTCAATACCAAGGGTTGTCTTGCCGGAACCCGGAGCAGCCACGATATGAACTTTTCCATCTGCTACATATTCCTTTGTATTTTCCAATACACGCGCCTGATATTTTCTCCACGTATATTTAAACTTCAAAATATTTGAATAATCCATTTTGCACCTCTCTTCATTTATTAAAATGCATTCTCTTTTACTTCACATAACTTTCTCTTATGAGAACATTATATTTATTGTACCATATCGCCATAATATGTGGTATAATTCTTTTATCTTTATTATCGGAGCATTGGGCTTTGAACACAAATGGAGGAAAATATGTTTGGTATAGACAAAACCATAAAACATGGGTTAAATATCATAATCATTGGCTGTGGAAAAGTTGGCCGTACTCTGGTCGACCAATTATGCCAAGAAGGACATGACATTACTGTTATAGATAAAGTTTCAAAAAAAGTACAGGATGTTGCAAATCTCTATGATGTCATGGGTGTTTGCGGTAACGGTGCAAGTTTTAGCACCCAAATTGAAGCTGGAATCAAAGACGCTGATTTAGTTATCGCAGTTACTGGTTCTGACGAATTAAATCTTTTATGTTGTACGATCGCAAAACAGGCAAGTGACTGTTCTGTAATTGCACGCGTACGCACTCCTGACTACAACGAGGATATTCCTTATCTTCGTGAAAAACTTGGACTTGCCCGCATTATCAATCCAGAGCTTGAAGCTGCAAAAGAAGTAGCTCGTATTTTATATATGCCTGCAGCATTAGAAGTGAGTTCTTTTGCACATGACCAGGCAGAAATTGTCAAAATAAAACTCCCAGAAGACACCATTTTACATGAGCTTAAAATCATGGATATGGGCAAACGCATCAACCATAATATTCTAATTTGTGCCGTTGAACGCGACGGAGAAGTTTATATCCCTTCTGGTAATTTTGAATTAAGAGGCGGGGATATCATGTCCTTTGTGGGAACGCGTAAAAATTGTGCACGCTTCATGAAAGAAATCGGTTTTGACACCCATCGTGTGCATGACACTCTAATTGTTGGTGGTGGAAAAGCAGCCTTTTATCTGGCTGACCAGCTCCTTCGTGCAGGCATCGCTGTAAAAATTATTGAAAATGATGTAAAACGCTGCGAAGAACTTAGCACACTGCTTCCAGAAGCCATTATCATCAATGGAGATGGCACAGATGAAGCCCTTCTCCAAGAAGAAGGACTTGCAACAGCAGAGTCATTTGTTCCGCTTACTGGAATAGACGAAGAAAACATTATGCTTACACTTCATGCGAAACAAGTTTCAAATGCGAAAGCGATTACAAAGATTAATCGTATCTCTTTTAAAACTGTGCTTAGCACCCTTGATTTGGGAAGTGTCATTTATCCAAAATATATTACTTCCGAAAAAATCATTGCATACGTTCGTGCTAAACTAGCTTCCAAAGACAGCAATATCGAAACGCTTTATCATATGTTCGATTCACGTGTGGAAGCAATCGAATTTTTAGTAAAAGAAGATTCTGAAGTTACCAGTAAGACTCTTTTAGAATTACAATTAAAGAAAAACCTTTTGGTATGCTTTATCAGCCGAAAAGGTCGTATTTTCATCCCAACAGGTCAAGACACCATTCAGGTTGGCGATGAGGTTATGGTCGTTACAACACACTCAGGTTTTAATGACGTAACAGACATTTTGGCTTAGGAGGAGAATTATGAATACATCTATGATTCGCCTTATCCTGGGGCATGTAATACGACTGGAAGGATTTTTCCTGCTTCTTCCTTGTGTAATCGCTCTTATATACAAAGAAGACCAGTTGTCCACCTATTTGATTATTGCAGGAGTATGTTTAATTATTGGCTCGCTCCTATCTCACAAAAAAGCAAAAGACAATGTATTCTATCTAAAAGAAGGCTGTATTGCGACCGTGTTAAGCTGGATGGTTTTAAGTTTCTTTGGTGCATTACCATTCATGATGACTGGTGAAATCCCTTCTTTTACAGATGCAATATTTGAAACAGTATCCGGTTTTACCACTACCGGTGCCAGTATCCTTACCGATGTAGAGGCTCTGTGCCACACATCTCTTTTCTGGCGTAGTTTTACCCACTGGATCGGTGGTATGGGTGTACTTGTTTTCTTACTCGCAGTCGTACCTATGAGCGGCGCATCACATTTTAACCTGATGCGTGCAGAAAGCCCTGGTCCATCTGTCGGAAAACTTGTACCAAAACTTCGTTATACCGCACGTATTTTATACATTATTTATTTTGCATTAACAATTGCAGAACTTGTTGCTCTTTTAATTGCAAAAATGCCTTGGTTTGACGCTTTATGTATTTCTATCGGTACCGCTGGAACTGGAGGCTTTGGCATTTTAAACAGCAGTGTAGGAGGATACTCAACCACTGTACAATGGATTGTAACCATCTTTATGATTCTCTTTGGTATCAACTTCAATGCTTACTACCTCATATTATTTGGCGAAGCAAAGAAAGCCTTCCAAATAGAAGAAGTGCGTGCATTCCTGCTTATCGTTTTGGCTGCCATTATCTTTATTACAAATGATATTCGTGGCCTATATGACACCTTGTTTGAAGCATTAACAGATGCCTCTTTCCAGGTTGCATCCCTTATTTCTTCTACCGGTTTTGCAACCACTGACTTTGATATGTGGCCTGGCTTTAGTAAAACCATTTTAGTATTGCTTATGTTTATCGGCGCCTGTGCCGGTAGTACCGGTGGCGGTATCAAGGTTTCACGTTTTGTTATCGTTGGAAAAGCCATAAAAAAAGAGCTTCACTCCTATATCCATCCTCGTTCTGTAAAACAGATTACCATGGATGAAAAAGAAGTGGACCCAAGTGTAATTCGTTCTGTAAACACATACATGATTACTTTCTTTACAATATTTGTCTTATCAATATTAATTATTGCATTGGAAGAAAAAGATCTGGTTACAAACTTTACTTCTGTAATTGCCACGATGAACAACATCGGTCCTGGTCTTTCAATGGTTGGACCAACACAGAACTTTGCGCACTTTACGGACCTATCCAAATGGGTATTTATTTTCAACATGCTTGCCGGCCGTTTGGAACTCTTCCCAATGCTGATTATGTTCCATCCAGCAATTTGGCATGAGCTTATAGTAAAGGGTGTACGCAAAAAAAGAATTCTTAAAAACAAACTATAAACCATCAAAAAAAGGCTGGCAGATGCCAGCCTTTCTTATTTATTCTACGTCCTCTATAATATAACAGTTTCTTCCATTATCTTTTGCTCGATATGCAGCAGCATCTGCTACATCTAGCATTTCCTTATATCCAACATGTTCTTTCTTGCAATATGCAGCTCCGATACTTGCGGATAATTTTACCACACCGCCTTCATATGGATATTCGGCTTCCATTTTCTTAACTGCAAATTTCAAACGGTCAATCAGTGTATCTCTAGGAATATCCTTTACAAATACACAGAACTCATCACCGCCAAATCTACCTACTAAATCAAAGTTAGCAAATAAAAGCTGAATCTTTCGTGCAGTTTCTTTGATTACCTGATCACCTACACTATGACCGAACTGATCATTGATATCCTTGAAGTGGTCCATATCAATGAACACGAAACATGCATTTTCGGTAGAATTCTTTTCTACATATTCTCGAACATCTTTTTCAAATGTATTTTTATTTAACAAACCTGTTAATAGGTCGGTACGCGAACGATGCTCTAGGCTCTTCTTTTCCTTAACTTCATCGTCGACATCCACGATTTTACCTAAGATAGAAACCACATTGTTGTTATCATCAAAAAGCAGTGTTCTCGAAATTTTACACCAGATATAAGAGCCATCTGCCTTACGAATACG
>JAFQWG010000039.1 GCA_017407605.1 Agathobacter sp.
AATAAACGCTTCCATTTCTTCCTTAGTTCCAATCGAAATACGAAGGTAATTACTGATTCTTTCTGGCTTTTTAAAATATCTCACATAAATATCTGCCGCGCGAAGTGCTTCAAAAAGTTCTACTGCAGGTATCGTTTCATGAGACGCAAAAACAAAATTACTTTTTGTATCACCAAAATGAAAACCTAACTTTTTAAGTTCTTTCTTGGTCCATTCTCTCGTTTCAATAATTTTATTTCTAGTCATTTCAAAATATTCATTATCTTCAATAGCTGCCGTACCTAGTTCAATAGTAAGTGCATCCATCGTATAAGAATTAAAGGAATATTTCACGTCATTTAAATATTTTATCACGTTTTCATTACTAATTGCAAACCCGATACGGGAGCCTGCCATAGAACGTGACTTAGAAAATGTCTGTACCACAATTACATTGTCATATTTATTGATAAGAGGCAACGCACTCTCTCCACCAAAATCAATATATGCTTCATCCACAACAACAATAACATCTGGATTGGCTTTAATAATTTCTTCTACTGCCTCCAAACCTAACAGCTCACCTGTCGGAGCATTTGGATTTGGAAAAACAACTCCACCATTTGTCTGTTTATAATCTGCGGGTATGATGCAGAAATTCTCATCCAACGGAATCTGCTTATATGGAATACGAAGCATATCTGCCCATACATCATAAAAAGAATAAGTAATATCTGGGAACAAGATTGGCTCCTTCGAGTTAAAGAAGGTCATAAAAATCATGGCAAGTACATCATCCGAACCTACACCGACAAAAACCTGCTCTTTTCTTACTCCATAATATTTTGCAATCGCATTCACCAATTTCCCAATTACAGGATCTGGATAAAGGCGAAGTTTATCTGCCTGAAACTCTTCTAATGCCTTTTGTACTCCTGGTGCTGGTGGATATGGATTTTCATTTGTATTTAATTTAATCATTCGTGCCTTATTAGGCTGTTCACCTGGTACATAAGGAACGACTTTTCGCACGTTGTTTTCCCACTTTTTCATACAACGCCTCCAAACAAAATTCTTTCCTATTATAAAAAGACATTCTACCCTATTTAGAGTAGAATGTCTAGGTTTACTTAGTTAAGATTTGGAAAATCAATTCTTTCTATACTGTTTTAATAAATCTTAAAAATGCTTCTCTGCCTGCTTCATTGCACTTGTAAACGCCCGCATTTTCAAGCACCTCACGAAATACAAGGCCGATTTCATTTCGAATAATATCTGTGATGTTATCTTTATTTACATCCTCATATTTCTGCAAAAAACCTTCTGCCCATTTCGCATGTGATGCGAGAGTCTCTGTCGAATAAAGGTCTGTTCCATCAAGAATCGCTTTTTCTAATTCTACCATTTCGTCTTTCAAACGGGCTGGTAATACGGCAAGCCCCATTACCTCAATTAGACCAATGTTTTCTTTTTTGATATGATGAAGATGTGCATGTGGATGATACACACCAAGTGGATGCTCTTCTGTAGTTAAATTGTTTCTAAGTACCAAATCAAGCTCATAATCATCGCCTCTTCTTCTTGCAATTGGAGTGATTGTATTATGTGGCTCACCATCTGTTTCTGCATAAATATTTGCAGCCTCATCTGTATAGCCTCTCCAAGCAACAAGAATCTTGTCTGCTAATTCAATCAACCTATCCTTATCCGGACCTGTAATACGAAGTACAGACATAGGCCATTTTACAATTCCCGCTTTTACATCTTCAAATCCTTCAAAACTTACTTCTTTTTCTACTGGAGCTGTTTCCATTGCAAACGTATAATGTCCGCCCTGAAAATGGTCGTGACTTAAAATAGAACCACCTACAATTGGCAAATCTGCATTTGAGCCAACAAAATAATGTGGAAACTGTTTTACAAAGTCAAGCAGTTTTCCAAAAGTCGCACGCTCAATCTTCATTGGTGTATGCTTTGCATTGAACACAATACAGTGCTCATTGTAATATACATATGGAGAATACTGGAAAAACCATTCACTCTCATTAATTGTCACAGGCATAATTCTGTGATTTTGTCTTGCAGGATGATTTACTCTTCCGGCATAGCCTTCATTTTCAATACATAATAAGCATTTTGGATACGAAGACTGCTTTGCATTTTTTGCAGCAGCAATAGCTTTTGGATCTTTTTCTGGTTTTGATAAATTAATTGTAATATCCAAGGTTCCATATTCGGTATCCGTTGTCCATTTCTGATCCTTTTTGATACGCTGACGACGAATATAATTACTGTCGCAACTCAATTTGTAAAAATAATCCGTTGCTGCCAGGGCTGATTTATTTTTAAACAAATCTTTAAACTTAGCACGAATTTCACTTGGACGTCCCATTAAAAGGCTCATGATTTTTGTATCAAACAAATCTTTATATACAATGCTGTTTTCTTTCATGATGCCATTTTCATAAGCATATGCCATCATATCCTCTAAAATTTCTTCCAAAACAGCCTCTGCACTTTCCTGAGTCATAGGCTGGCGTGTCTTAAATTCTTCAAACACAGCGTCTTCGATATCTTCTACTTGAAAAAGTTCCATTAAACTATTTGTAGTAAAAATCTTGTCTTCTTCTGAAATAAGACCTGTAACAAGACCATATTCCACTAACTCTAAAATTCTACTCTGAATCATACTAATCTCCTTAAAAAAGGGCACTAAAAAGTGCCCTTATATTTTATGCTAATTTCTGTGGGCCATCTCCAATTTCTACTACATAAAAATCTGCTGCATAACCAATCTTAGCTTCGTATGCTTTTCCGACCTGCTCGATAAAGTTATCTACTGCTTCATCCTTTACAATACTTACAGTACATCCACCAAATCCAGCACCTGTCATACGAGAACCAATCACACCATCTACTTTCCATGCTTCTTCAACAAGTGTATCAAGCTCAATACCTGTTACTTCGTAATCATCACGAAGTGATACATGAGAAGCATTCATAAGCTCACCAAACAATGCCACATCATTGTTCTGAAGCGCATCTACAGCTTTTACTGTTCTCTGGTTTTCATATACCGCATGTTTTGCTCTTTGGATACGGATATCTGATTTTACAGTTTCTTTTACTGCTTCAAACTCATCTTCTGTAAGTTCCCCAAGTGATTTGATATCTTTTACTGTCTGGATTTCAGCTAATGCAGTTTCACATTCACTTCTTCTTTCGTTGTATTTCGAATCCCCTAAGCCACGCTTTTTATTACTACATGTAATAACAATCTTTGCATTTTCTAATTTAATAGGTGCATATTCATATTCTAAAGTCGCTGTATCAAGGAAAATTGCATGTCCTGCTTTTCCCATAGCAATTGCAAACTGATCCATGATACCACAGTTTACACCATTGTAATTGTTTTCTGAGAACTGTCCAATCAGTGCCAAATCCTGATTTGTCACATCAAATCCAAACATATCTCTTAAAATGAATCCTGTCAAAACTTCTACTGATGCAGAAGAAGAAAGTCCAGAACCATTTGGAATATTTCCAAACAATACTAAATCCATACCACATTCTACAGGCATACCTTTTTCACCAAACGCCCACATGACACCCTTTGGATAATTGGTCCAGCCTGCTGCTTTGGATGGAGTTAAATCATCTAATGAAGATTCAATAATTCCTCTCTGTTCAAAATTCATAGAGAAAAAGCGAAGTTTTCTATCCTCACGCTTACGAGCAACACCATATGTACCAATTGTAAGTGCACATGGGAATACGTGTCCACCATTGTAATCGGTATGCTCTCCAATCATATTTACACGACCTGGAGCAAAGTATACTCCAATTTCGCCTTCATCCCCAAATAATTCTTTAAATTTTGCTAATACATTTTCCCAAATCATAATACTGCTCCCCTTATTTTAGTTGTTCAATGATAGCCTGTGTCTGGGCATCATCTATACCACTAATATAATACATTTCATCCTCAGTTACAATCTTAATAAACAAATTATTCTGTGGATTTAAAAAAGTCTCAAAGGTTCCTTCTCGATAAATTTCATATGTTCCACTTAGTACATGATCCATTCCATTACCATGTAATTTTGTCATCTCTGGTAAATCATTAATTAGTGTATAGCTTTCTATATCCTCTAATGGAATCTCGTATTCTACACTAAGATGCTGACAAACAATCGTATCCTCAACAACCGTAGTCTGAATTGGAGTAAAATCGAGCATAATCATCCAGATACAAGATACTGGAATAATCAAAAGACACAAAGTTGCAATGATATACATGCTCTTACCTGCGCCTGTCGCCATATTCATTGCAGTGCCTGTACCCATGCGATTTTCCACCATAATATGCTTGTCATTTGGATTATAATACATAAGACCATAAGGCCAGTGTCTATCATCTGTTGCTGCATCTACTACCGTTCTTTTTGCCTCATAGGTTCGATTTACTTCATAAATCTGTTTTACAAGCTTAAGTGCTACAAATAAAATACCAACACCATATACCACAGAACCAATGAGAAGTATCCACATAAATGAATGTCTAACATACATTCCTACTAATACAAACCACACAAATGCCGTATTTACCCAAGCACACAAAAGCCAGAAATTCTTCCAAATCTGTTTCTTTGCTCTGGCAAAATTCATATTGGTATCGCTGTCATCGCAGATAACTGACATCTTTTGTCTATCCGTTAATACCGCAAACACGTAAAAAAGAATCGTACATACTGCAAAGGTAATCAGACACAGACGAATTGCCATATATCCCGCCTCATGGAACTGTATATATGACCAAACCACTGGAATCACACTAAAAAGCATCGTTGGAAAGAAAGTAGTAAACTTCACTTTTCTAGGTACACTTGCAATCTTTAGATCCGTGTAAGAAACCTCACTTACATTGTTCCAGCCACGTTCTTTTTTTACTTCCTGTACTTGTTTATTTGCTTTCGCATAGAAAATCATTGGATAAAAACAAATCACCAAAATCCAAATCATCCAAATGGTAAATTCAATGGATACATATGGAATCAAAAAGCCGGCAAATGGAATCAAAGCCAAAACAAGTGTATATTTCTTTAACTCTTTACGATACCACACATCAATCGCTTTTATTTCGACGTCATCTCTTAATTCTTTACTTATCGTAGCTCCAAAACAATATCCATTCTTATTTGCTAAATTTCGAAACAAAAAATACATCAAAAATAAAACAGGATAACAACCTACCAAAAATATAATAGACATTACGTTCATAACACGTCCTCCTTGCCCTTACTATTCATAAAACTCTTCACAGATTTTATAAAATTCTTCCTTTGTAACTCCCCTTATCTTTGCCTCGGAAATTACCCTTTGCAGCATTTCTTTAGCCTCCGTCGGAAGTTGGCTTGAAAATTCCAACCGCTCTCTTACCTTTGCACCATTTCGCCTATCAGTATAAATATAGCCTTCTTGCTTTAACATCTGATATGCTTTATTGACCGTCATGGAATTTACACCCATTTCTTCTGCAAGACCACGCACGGTCGGAAGCTGCTCTCCCGGTGCAAGCCGCCCATCAGAAATCCCAAGAACAATTTGATTTCTTATCTGTATATAAATCGGAATGTCGGAATATTCATTAATTGCGATTATCATGTGTACTCTCCCTTTTTTGTATTATTTATTATAATACAAAACATACAAAAATTCAATCAAAAAAACGCGCGGCAATAGATTTCCAAAACCAAAATCTATCTCCGCGCGAAAATTTATATTATTTCTGGTCCCAATACACACAATCATCTCTACCAATGACCTGTGATGTAAATGGAGTTCCATCATCTTTTTTGTAATGTATCGTCGCTTTATACACACACTTTGCACCAACATAAACAATTGGCACGTTAAAAAATACAATTAAGATATTTCCCAAATCCGAAAAAGCCCAAAGATTTCCAAGTTCAAGACCTGCAATATTACAAAGGATACCAAAAGTTGCAACACAAAGTGCTACAATTCGCACTCCGTTTATAAAACCTTTACTCTGCTTAATTCGGTTGGCTGCGATTTCGGAAAAACTAATCATACCAAGCAAACAAGTATAGGCAAACATACAGAAACAAAGTGTAATAATAAAAGTAACAATTGCATTAAATGCTGTCCCTGGTGTAAGAGTTGCAACTGATGCATTAAACTTAGGAAGTTTATCCATCGCTGCCCATGCAACAGCATTATCTCCTGTCCAGCAATGTGCCAT
This sequence comes from Agathobacter sp., assembly GCA_017407605.1. Taxonomy (GTDB): domain Bacteria; phylum Bacillota; class Clostridia; order Lachnospirales; family Lachnospiraceae; genus Roseburia. The sequence goes on from JAFQWG010000039.1 coordinate 6,245, forward strand.
AACTACCACAAAGCCTGAAAGTGTACAAATAACAATTGTATCTAAAAACACTCCAATGGCAGCTAATACACCTTGTTCACAAGGATGTTTTGCATCTGCAGAAGCTGCTGACATTGTAATAGTACCTTGACCAGCCTCATTGGACATAAGTCCTCGTTTTACTCCTTGTGCAAGTACAGTACCAAACATACCGCCAAAGAATGCCTCTGGTTTAAATGCTCCTTGTAATACCGCACCAAAGAAATATGGAATCTGATCTAAGTTAAGTAAAATCAAAACCAAAACTGTTGCAATATATAACACTGCCATAATTGGCACCATTTTATCGGTCCATTTACTTACTTTTTTAATACCGCCAAAAACAATCACTACCGTAACCGCAATAATAACTGCACCCACAATATAATAGAACATTGAATCGGTCGCAATTGTTGTGCCAGTTATAATTTCTGCCATTGTACCAATAGAAGAAACTACATTAAAGCCCTGCGCTGGCAGACAGCAAAGAGCATACAAAATATAGAGCACAGATAAAAATACCCCTACCCACACTTTGTTACCAAGTAGTTTTCTACCATAGAACGGAAGACCTCCGACAAATTCATCATCTTTTTTCTCTTTAAAAATCTGAGCAAGCACCGCTTCCATGTAGGCTACTGACATACCAAAGAAGGCAGATACCCACATCCAGAAAAGTGCACCTGGTCCACCAACTGCAATCGCACCAGTTACACCAAGAATATTCCCCGGTCCTACACGCATTGCAGAACTTAAAAGGAATGCCGCCAAAGGAGAAATACCCGTCTGGACAGTTCTCTTTTCAGTCATGATACGAATACCCTTTCTAAAATGGGTTATCTGTATAAAATCAAGTCTGAAGCTAAAGAAAATCCCTGAGCCTACCAATAAAATAATGGCAAAAGAAAAATTCCCTAAAACTGGAATATTGGCATACCATTCAAGATTCGTAGGAAAATCCCACAAAAAATCTGAAAGTGGCCCGATAAAAGAAAATATGTTGTTAATCGATTCAAATATTGCTTGCATACGCAATCCCTTCCCCTATTTCAAAACACAACTGTTTTACTTACTTAAAAGCCCAAGAAAAACTGTCCCCAAGGATCTACTACCTCTGGCACAGGCTCTGTACCAGGAAGCTCATAACATAAAACAGGGAATCCCTGCTCAATATTTTCATAAATAATTTTTGCTTTACTCCATGGTAAGTTAACACATCCGTGAGAACCATCTGTCTTATAAATATTCCCTCCGAACTCACTTCTCCACGTAGCATCATGCATTCCCACATTTCCAAAATATGGCATCCAGAATGTAACCGGTGTCACATAATTCTCACCACGTAACACTGCATCTTTTTGCTTATAAGTCAATGAAAAAGCTCCAGTTGGGGTATTCCAATTATTCGCAAGATTACCTGATACAAAATCAGTTTCTACAACAAGCTCACCATCCACATACATAAACAAATGCTGTGCTGTTAAGTTAATTTCGACATAAGAATTACCATAATCCGGTCCTTCATGACTATTTCCTGTCATGGAATAATGCAAATCGCGTGTTACTTTTTCACCAGCGAAAATTTCTTCTACAAGCGCTGCTTTTTCCGCTTTATTATCAATCTTCCATCCATAATGACTGTTTGGAATGGTAACTTCTACTCCATAAGAAGTCATAAGTTTCTTTGCAGAATATGCAGTATTATACTTTCTGCCCATCTCTTTTACAAATGCACTTAAGGCTTCCTCATCCACTGCTGCTTCCAAATCACTATCTACATAAAGCCAATCTGCAAATATAGAAGCGTCTAATACCTCTTTACTCTTACCGATTTCATATGTAATTACAGTCTGTAATGCCTTATTTAACTGTGCTACAACTGTTTCAAACTTTTCATTATCCGCTGTAATTGTAGGTTCATAATAACAACCATCTTCATCCAGATTTAATTCTTCATCAATATTTTTGATACAGTCTCTTAAGGTTCTTTGCAATTTTGATTTGTCAATTGCTGTTCCTAAAACTTCTTCTTTTACAGCAAAAACTCCATCTTCATATGCTACATAGGCATTAACAGGCTTTACTTGTCTCTCCTCCTGCATACAAAGAAATGCGTTCATCTGCTCCAACAATGCTGTCTCATTATATGAGATACCCAAAGTCTTATCATAATGATCTGGTACAAAAAGTTTTACAATCCATGAAAAACCATTCTGGTTTGACATATAACTTTCCAGATCATTTTTCCATGAAATTTCCATCTGGATATCTTTCCCTATAACCACATCAGAAGTATTATCTCTTCCTATAAGCTTAAGTTCATAAGTATCAATGGCTTTTTCTATTTTTACTTTTGCCCCCTCAATAGAAGTGCCACCAACGGCCACTCCATTTATCGTTGTAGTAAAATAAAAGTGGCTCATAAAAAAATAGGATAATCCTATATACAGTGCAATCAGGGTAGCTGCAGCCACCCCGATTATAATCGTAAGTTTCTTATTTTTTTCCATCTGAAGTCTCTTCCTCTGTAGCCTACAAAATCTTCTATGTATCTATTCTTACGTTCATCCAAGCAAGAATATCTTCAAATACAACCTGCCTGTCAGTTTCATTTAAGATTTCATGTCTGTCATTATCGTATAATTTATAGGTTAAATCCTGAATCCCAGCATCTTTATACATGTCATATACCTGCATAACACCTTTTCCAAGTCCACCAACTGGATCCTGTTCCCCAGACACAATAAATAGTGGAAGTTTTTTTGGTAACAAATCTGCATTTTCTGGATTACAGCTAAAGTTAACCGCTTCAAACAGTCCCTTATAACCATTTACTGTAAACATATAAGTACATCTTGGTTCATTATAATACTGTTCAACTATAGCAACGTCCTTTGTAAGCCAGCTATCTTCTGGTTTTTCACCAGTCATATCAAATCCCTTATAATCTGCTCCAAAAGCAAGACTCTGAATTAATTTACTACGATATTTAGTCCCTCTTAACTTTCCAACAATACCGGTAAGTTTTAATGCAAGACTTGTCATATTGCCAGGAATAAATCCTGTACCCATAATGATTGCTCCGCGAAGATTCTCATTATGAAATGCCAAATATTTACGAAGCATAAAAGAACCCATACTGTGTCCGAGCATAAAATATGGCACCTCTGGATTTTCTTCCTGTGTGAGAGTACGAAGTTTGTGCATATCTGCTACAACGATATCACTTGGATTCCCTTCGCAGAAATATCCCCAGTCTTCCTTAGATTCAACAGACTGACCATGTCCAAGATGATCATGTCCTACTACCATATAACCATTTGCAGTTAAGTATTCAGCAAAAATAGTATATCTTTCAATAAATTCCACCATTCCATGTGAAATCTGTAAAATTGCCTTATATTCACCAGAATCTGGTATGAATTTCACTGCATGTATCGCTGTTTTTCCATCATTTGATAAAAAGGTAAAATTAGTTGTAACCATATTTTTTCCTCCTCTTTCTTTATCTGACTGTATATTTATCGTATCAATTATTGTAATTGTTCCGCTGCTGTATCAAACAAATGTGATAAATCACTTTCAAGCTCCACTACAGACTGCTTTTGAGCCTGCACCTCATCTTGGATATCACATAACTGAATCTGGTTGCGTTCAGCACATTTTGCAATTTCCTCGTCCAGATTACGCATTGCCACAACCTTATCACGCATCAAAATCATGTCATCGGAAAAATCACGCATGCTCGCATTTTTTATTACATTATTGGTCTCCTGACACTTTTTCAAAAGGCGCGCAGTCCCCATATTACTATCTTTTAACAACCCAACCAAACGATGAATCGTGTCTTCTAACTCATTCACCTTAGCCTTCGAAGCTGCAAGTTCCTCTTTCATAGAAACGGCTGCTTTTTCATAAACAAGTGCCGTCTGACGAATCTCCTCTGCTGCACTTACAAACTGCTTTGCACCCTCGCCCATGCGTCCAGCTTCAATTGCCGCATTTAAAGCCATAACTCCCATTTGTCTGCCATATTCCGCCATCTCTGAAAGCTGCTTTTCATAAGATTCATTGACCAGTTTTAATGTTGCAGGAGTTTCGGTAAGGTACTTTGATGGTGAAGTAAAATGTTTATTTGCTTCAACCAATTCCGTAATCGCTTCCATCTCCTGTTTTGCAAGCTCTGTTACTTGTGCATATTTCTCCGCTGCCACACGCAAGTCGCGAGAGAAATCGTCTATTGAATGAATAAGTGTTGATTCTTCTTCGATATTTAACATTGCGTGATTTGACAACTCATTGGTATTCTCCAACACTTGACAAACATCTGTAAAAATACGTTTTTCTCCTTCTTCAATCTGAGTTACTCCCTGTTCAAAAGTTTCTCTCTGATCTGTAATCTGTGAGAAAATCTCTCTTATTTGTTCTTCTATTTTATTCTTCTTGTTCCCAAACATTTAAAATTGCCTCCAATATATTTATTTTACAATGGCAAAGTCAATTTCGCAATAATTTACTGAAATAACTGTATTTCAAATTGTAATTCCTCTACACCGCGAAAACTGTTGATTTTTGGGAAATAAACCACAGAAAGTTCCAAATTATTTGCTTTTCCGTCAAAAGCTGCCTGCACCTGTTCTTTTCCGAATTTAGCTTCAACATAATCAGTAAATAATTCCACGTCTCCAAAATAGATGCCTGATACCGGCATACCATCACTTGTAACTAAGGAAAGTTTTAAAACATTTCTATTTTTTCCCATAATCCACATACGCTTTACCAGCACACCTTTATCTGCAAACACCGGTTTTGTGTTATCTTTTCCAAATGGTGCAAGGAGCGAAAACTCCCGCACCAAATCCATGGAGACATAACTCATTGGCATAGGTACATCAATACGCACTTTTTGAATAAAATCTTCGTCTGACAAAGACGAGTTTTCATTTATTTTCATACGAAATACATCCACATTTTCTTCTGGCAGCGAAAGGCCAGCCGCCATAGGATGCCCACCAAATTTGGTAAACAGTTCCTGACATTTGCACATCTCTTCATACATAGAATATTCCTCTATGGAACGGCCTGAACCTTTTACCCCAACTTCCGTTTTCGTCAATACAAATACCGGTTTCTGATATTTTTCACGGATTCTGCCTGCAATAATCCCCGCAATACTTTCATGTACTTCTGGTAAATAAATCACAAGAATGTCATCCTTATAACAACCAGTTTTCTCACAAAAGGCAATCGCTTTTTCCACACCTTCTATTGTAAGTTCCTTGCGCTCATTATTTAAAACTACAAGTTCATTTGCAATCTGTGCCGCTTTTGCCTCATCCTTTTGGAAAAACAATTCCAAAGCTCGTTTTGCTGTATCTAATCTACCACTGGCATTGATACATGGTCCGAGCACAAAACCAAAATGAAACGCATCAATTTTATCTGCTTCTATGCCACATTGTGCAATGAGGGAACGCATCCCAATATTCTTTGTACGACGAATACGCTTTAAACCTTCTTTTACAAGAATACGGTTCTCTCCGGTTAAAGACATGATATCTCCAACTGTTGCAAATGCCACATTTTCCAAGAAAGCTTCTGATTCTATTGCAGCAATTCCACTTATCTCATATAGCAGACAGACCACTTTCCACGCCACTGCTGCTCCACAAAGCTGCTTGTAAGGATAGACACACTCTGCCTGATGTGGATTTACAATCGCATCTGCCACACTTACTTTATATTCACGTACGCCCTCTACTTCCACATATGGAATTTCATGGTGGTCAGTAACTAATACCGTTAATCCCAGACTTTTGGCATAGGCAATTTCCTCTATTGCTGCAATACCATTATCACAGGTTAAAATCGTATCCACATCATCTTCATAGGCTTTATCTATCAGGCTCTTATTTAATCCATAACCATCGTGAATACGATCCGGAATCTGAGTGCTTACAATCGCTCCACATTTTTGTAACGCACTTACTAAAATATAGGTTGCCATAACCCCATCAATATCATAATCACCAATAACACGAATTGATTTTTTTTCTTTGATTTTCTCACTCAGAATGGATACCAGTTTTTCTCCGTCTTTTAAGAGATGTGGATTGTGCAAATCTGCCATTCCACCATAAAGGAACTGACGAATCTGCTCATCCTCAATCACATCTCGATTACGGATAATTCGTGCTGTTACCTGATCAATCTTATATTTTTCTCCGATTGCTTTAAAGTCGGCTTTTTTATTCATTACTAACCATTTTTGCATATGTTACCTATCTTACGTTTCTATATTAAATCTCAAATTCTTGCCATTTACATCAACTCTGCAATACGTGTTACAGCTACATATATTGCTGAAATCTCATACCAAGTATTATAATCCACCACCCCAGTTACTGGCAAGCCAAATACTGACTGAAACACACGAACTGCTTCTGCTGTATCTGGTCCATATACGCCATCTGCACGAATTGTAGGGATAGCTGGATAGGTCTTGGAAATTCTTGCCAGCTGTTGCTGCATCTGCCTTACCTTATCACCCGTTGCACCAATTCCAAGATTATATCCTGGCCATGAAGCCGGAATCCCAGAAATTCCCTCAGCCACATTGATAAACATATTATTGCCATAAAAATAGCGTAAAATCTCAATTGCAGAATATCCCTGATCTCCTAAATATTTTGAGCCCCACTGCGTCATCCAGTTTGGACAGCTTACTTTCTCACCATCACAATACTGTGTCAGAATTGGCTGTGTAATACCAGGGCGCGATAAATAGTTTTCAAACTGTTCATCTACAATACGTGAGATACTCTGGTAATAGTTTCGTCCCGGAATAAATTTATGGTCATAGGCTGTAGAAGATGTAATCGTAAAATTATACCCTTTTCCTCTGTACCATTCTGTGTACACTCGGTTTAAAGTAAAGGACATAATCGCTAGTACATTGGCACGAATGGTTGCATCTGGCCAGGTTGCATAGATTTCACTAGAAGCAACATTTTTGATGTAATCCCTGTATCTTACATAATAATCCCTTGCCCCTCTATCTCCCGGAGGTCCATCATGTACTACCACATATTCTGGAATAACCACACGACTGAGTACGATTTCACCCGTATCTGTAACCGTTTTTACTTCTTCTTCCGGAATTTTAGGAGGATAATCTCCATATAAGGTATGAGGTCCGATAACAATATTATTCTCTGCAGGTACTGGAGCATCCAATGCCTCTAACTGTACTATCTGCTCTGATTGCTGCCCTGACATCACTTCAACCCCTGATACCTCTACTTCACGATATCCCTCTGCTTGCACGATAAGTGAATATTCCGCATAAGGCTGTCTATCCTGTGGCTGCATTGAATATTCAAGTGGAGGTGTCCTTAGTGTAATTATACCTGCATTTCCTGAAGCATCTGTCGTAAGTTCTTCAATCGTATCCTGTGGCCCTCCTGTATAAGCCACAATTACCCTTGCATTAGACACCGGAACCCCATTTGACTGCGCATTGATGCGAATTCGAAGCTGTCCTTCATCTATATTATCCTGTAGTGCTTTCAAATCCTGATTTTTCACTCTATCCACCGTAGACTTTCTATATAGGTTCATAAAATCCCCTTTTATTCTCTTCCAAATATTGTATGCCAAAACCTATTATTTTGTGCAATAAAAAACCTCCTGACCCTTATTCCGTCAGAAGGTTTCTCTTTGTTCTATTTACTTATGAAAAAAACAAGTCAACAAAAGCATCTTCCATTGCCTTTGCCTTATCTATCGCATTGGACTGACTATCGCCAACCACACCAAAATACATTTTCAGTTTTGGCTCTGTTCCTGACGGACGAATACAACACCATGCCTCATCATTTAACTCAAAATACATAACATTTGATTTTGGAAGTGTAAGTATCTCTTCTTTACCTGTATCAAGCAACATGCGTGTACCAGATTTATAATCACGAAAGGCATTTACTTGAAATTCGCCAATTGCTTTCGGAGTATTCACACGAATCTGCTCCATAATCTGACTCATTTTTTCCGCTCCGTCTTCGCCTTCAAATGCAATTGTCTTCTGCTGTTCTAAATAATAACCATACTCTGCATAAATCTCCTGCATATAATCCCAAAGCGTGCGACCCTCATGTTTTAAATTCTGTGCCATTTCACAAAGCATAAGCACTGCTGCTACACCATCTTTGTCTCTGACATAATCTCCTAAGAGACATCCACAGCTTTCCTCAAATCCATAGACAAAATTTCTATCGCAATTTTCTTCAAACCAACGAATCTGTTCTCCAATGTATTTAAATCCAGTCAAAGTTTCTAATACATCTACATCATATCGCTTTGCAATAACATCCAGCATTTTTGAGGTTACGATTGTACGTACAATCGTATTTTTCTTATCGCAAGTGTCATTTTCGTTGCACAAGCATGCCAAGGAAAGGTCCAGTGAACCTTTCTCTTGGTTTGACAAATTTGTCTGGAATTTCTGCAAATATTTACCTTCACGCAAAATATATTCACCAACCAACACGCCTGCCATATTACCTGTAAACCAGATATACTTTCCAGAAGCTGTATCCTTTACATACATTCCTACTCGGTCTGCATCTGGATCTGTTGCAAACACAACATCCGCATCCACTTCTTTTGCAAACTTAAGACCTAAATCCCATGCCTTGGCAGACTCAGGATTTGGATATCCTACTGTTGGAAATGTACCATCCTGCACACTCTGTGCTGGCTCGAAATACACATTGGTAAAACCATTGTTTTTTAATACTTTACTTACGGGATAAAGACCTGTTCCATGAAGTGGTGTGTAAGCGATTTTTAAATCCTTCTCTCCACTTTTTACATTAATCAAGGATTCTACCGTCTTTTGAATTGTAGAAACATAAGTCTCTTCTATATCCTCTCCAAGCTTTTCAAAAAGGGCCATCGTAGACTTTAATTCTTCAGAAGCCTTACCAGACACAAGAATTTGAGCACATGCAGATACATCTATCACCTGAACATTTTCTACATGTTCCACCTTTTCCACCTCTGCCATGATGTTTTTGTCATGCGGAGGCGTAATCTGTCCGCCATCTTCCCAATAAACCTTATATCCATTGTATTCTTTAGCATTATGACTAGCGGTAATTACAATTCCTGCAACTGCTTTTTTCTGGCGAATTGCAAACGAAATCTCTGGTGTTGGTGTACATCTGTCAAAAAGATATACCTTTATCCCATCTGCCAAAAGCACACCTGCAGCTTCCAGTGCAAATTCACGTGAATTCATACGCGTATCATGACCAATCACCACACCATCTGCCTGTCTGCCTAATGATACAATGTAATTGGCGAGCCCTTTTGTAGCTCGCCTTATTGTGTTCATATTCATTTGATTGGTAGCTGGCCCCATGATACCACGAAGCCCGCCAGTCCCAAATTTTAAATATTTTTCACTCATAATATTTAACCTTACTTAATATTAAAACTTAATTCCTTAAAACTACATGCCAAGTTCTTTCTTTACAAGTTCTAAGTCATTCTTTGCCATACGTTCTACAAGTTCAGAGAAGCTGATTTCACGTTTCCAGCCAAGTTCTTTTTCTGCCTTTTCTGGATTTCCAATAAGAAGTTCTACTTCTGCTGGACGGAAGAACTTAGGATTTACTTTCACTACAACTTTACCAGTGTTTTTATCTCTACCGATTTCGTCTACACCTTCGCCTTCCCATTCAATTTCCATGCCTACATGACGGAATGCTGTTTCTACAAATTCACGAACTGTTCTAGTTTCGTTGGTTGCAATTACATAATCATTTGGTTCTTCCTGCTGAAGCATAAGCCACATTGCATTAACATAGTCTTTTGAGTGACCCCAGTCACGCTTTGCATTCATATTGCCAAGTTCTACATATTCCTGTGCACCTAATGCAATACGTGCTGCTGCATCTGTAATTTTACGAGTAACGAATTCTTTACCACGACGTTCAGATTCATGATTAAATAAGATACCTGAACAAGCAAATAATCCATAGCTTTCTCTATAATTTTTTGTAATCCAGTGACCAAATAATTTTGCCACGCCATATGGACTTCTTGGATAGAAAGGTGTGTTTTCTGTCTGAGGAATTTCTTGTACTTTTCCAAACATTTCAGAAGTAGATGCCTGATAAAATCTTGCTTCTGGTTTTACTATACGGATTGCCTCGAGCATATTCATAACACCAAGCGCATTTGTGTCTGCGGTATCCTGTGGTGCATCCCAAGATGCTGCTACGAAAGACTGTGCAGCCAAGTTATATACTTCGTCTGCCTGAGAAGTCTGCATTGCTGTAACCAAAGAAACCAAATCTGTCATGTCTGCATAGATGAAGTGAATCTTATCTTTTAAATGTTCTACATTACCATAGTCTACTTTGCTTTTTCTACGAACAAGCCCATATACGTTGTATCCCTTTTCTAATAAAAGCTCTGCAAGGTAAGAGCCATCCTGTCCTGTAACACCTGTAATTAACGCGTTTTTCATATTTTTTCTCCTCTAACTTATAAATACTGATTCATTTCTTTATCTTTTAAGGTTTTGATAATATCTTTGATCTGACCTGCACTGTCTTTGTGACAAATTAAGATTGCATCTTCTTCGTCTACAACAATCAAATCCTTAATGCCTGCCATTGCAATCAGACGTTTATTGCCTTTTACAATACAAGCCTGACTGTCGATAGCAATCACATTACCTAGTAACAGATTATCATCTTCATCTGTTTCATGCAATCGTTTTACCGCAAGCCATGAGCCGACATCATCCCAGCCAAACTTTCCTGGAAGAGTATAAATATGATCCGCCTTTTCCAAAATACCATAATCGATAGAAACCGATGTAAACTGTACAAATTCATCTTTTAGCACCTGTGTAAAAGCATTCGTACCAAGACTATCCTTAATACGCATGAGCCCCGCATAGGTATCTGGCAAAAATTCTTGCATGCAATTTAGGATAGTAGAGACTTTCCACACAAACATACCGCTATTCCAAAGATAATCTCCTGAATCCAAATATGCTTTTGCAGTTTGTAAATCTGGTTTTTCTACAAATTCCTGTACGAGATTTGCTTGTCCCAACACCTGATCCGTATAGAATTTAATATATCCGTACCCTGTCTCTGGATAATTTGGTGTAATACCCATAGTCACAAGATTGTCGCCCTGTTCTGCCACCTCACATGCCGCTTCCAAAGTCTCTCTGAAAATATCAGTGTATTTAATCACATGATCCGATGGAAGCACAATCATAAGTGCATCCTCATATTTTGCACTAACACAAGTTGCTCCAAGACCAATACAAGGGGCTGTATTTCTTCCCACGGGTTCACAAAGAATATTTTCCTCCGGAAGAAGTGGAAGCTGTTCTTTGACAAGTGCTTTATAACTTTCGTTTGTCGCGATATAAATATCTTCCATATCTACAATTGGAAGAATTCTCTCCACAGTAAGCTGAATCATAGTTTTATCGTCTTCTGTTAAAGATAAAAACTGTTTTGGTAATGCTTTACGGCTTCTAGGCCAGAAACGTTCGCCTTGTCCACCAGCCATAATGAGTGCTGTCTTTTTCATCGGTTTCTCCACATTTACATTTTTTGTATAATATTATATAATTATTTTAACTATGGTCTCAATTATACACTAAGAAGAAAAGAAATTAAATATAAATGTTTGAGAAAGGAATAAATATGGGAATCAGTCTTGTACTACTGGCTTACAAAGAAGAAGAAAATCTTCGTATCTTACTGCCACAGATGAAAGAAAAATTAGAAGAATGTAAGGAAGAATACGAAATCCTTGTCATCGACACAGCCGAACCTTTGGATAATACAAAAGAGGTATGTAAAGAACATGGTGCACGCTATATCAATCAGGAGCAGCCTGGTTTTGGTGGAGCATTCTGCACTGGAATCAAACATGCATCTATGGATAAATTTTTGATTATGGATAGTGATGGTTCTCATCCAACTGTTCAGATTCCAGAAATCCATAAGATGTTTACCTCTGGTAACTATGATGTAGTCATCGGTTCTCGCTACACAAAAGGCGGCAAAACCAACGATTCAAAGGTTTCCATTGTAATGTCAAAAATCTTAAATACGATTTTCCGCATCTGTCTTGGCATCTCCGCAAAAGATATCTCTACAGACTATCGCATGTATCATACTGCTCAGCTTAAAACTATCACTCTTAGCTGTACCAACTATGATGTATTGCAGGAAGTCCTCCTTTGCTTAAAACTTGCCAAACCCGACAAAAGACTTCGAATCGGTGAAGTTCCTATCGCATTTGAAAAGCGTATGTTCGGTGAGTCTAAGCGCCAGCTTGTAAAATTTATTATAAGTTACCTTAAAACATTATTTAAATTAATCGGAATGCGAATCCGCGCTTCTTTTAAATAATAACTAAAATCGACTTTGACTTGACATTATAAGGAAAAATTATGAAAGAACGAAAGACAAGTTTAGAATTATTACGCATTATATCCATTTGTTTGGTTATACTGTGTCACTTATATATCTATAATGGCGTATTCTATCAGGAATTTACCCCAAACAGCATTATCTCACTTTTCTTATGTGCAGGCAACTCTGTTCCATGTGATTATATCTTTATTGGTACAAGCAGTTATTTCCTGATAAAGAAAAAAGGCAAATGGCACCCAAAACGCTTACTTGTTTTTTTAGCATTGGTGGGCACTCTATGGGTATTAAAAATGTCCATTTTGCGCGGGCTTTTTGGCTTTAATAATACAGAATATTTTGTAGATTTATTTTTAGTAACAGGTGCATGGTGGTATGCACTCCAATATGCAGCTCTACTCCTTTACTATCCGTTATTAAACAAGCTTATCTATCGCAAAAACCCAACACTTTTATATCTTTGCACTGCTGCTCTTTCTGTTTTCTATCTTAAGAACGGCGTAACAAATGATATGAATGATGTCAATGATTTAATTATGTTTGTATTTACCTATCTGGTAATGGGATGTTTGTATGTGCATCCTCCAAAATTAAAATTTATGCATCGACATAAAAAACCTATTCTTATCGGACTTGCAATTCTATGCAACTTAGGAATGCTAATTAGCTGTGTATATACCAAGCTTCCTATCAGTGGCATTGAACTTACGGTTGCAAATGATTATATCTGGCACATCATTGGCCGCTACTGTGCGCCAGCAATGATTGTTGGATTATGTATGTTTGAACTCTTCCGTGAATGGGACATGCCTGTTTCAAAAACAGTACTGTCTCTTTCCAAACTTACTATTTATGTGTTCCTGCTCCATGAAACTACTATGGGAATCTTCTGGTATTTCAAGAAATGCTGGAACACATTAAATTACATCCCGGTAACCGAATTTTTATTCTGGTCAGCAATGTATATCGTCGGATGTTTTGCTTTTGCGGCACTGGTACATAAGCTGTACACATGGCTTCTTGAGCCACTTTGGAACAAGCTTATTGGAAAACTCTGTAATTTATATACAGAAAGGAAATCTTCATGTTAGGAAAAAAAGAAAGAAACAAGGCCATTTTTAAGTTTATGTTTACACTTTTTATGGTTTGTTTTGCACTATTTATAACGTTTTATGCAAGAAATGTAGAACGCTACAACACTACAATTTTGTCATTTAACTATTCTTATGGTTTTATTTCCAGAGGATTGCTTGGCACTTTGTATCTGTGGCTAAACGATGTCCTTCCAATCGATATCTTAAATTTTGAAGGTGTTGTAAATGTCACCTTTATTGCAACCACAATTATTGTAGCAGTATTATTTTTACTCGCACTTGTCATTGTAAGCAAATGTGATGACTTATATCTTACCAACGTAGAATATGTCATCCTGTTTTTTGCCATGTTTTTTGTATCTATGTGGTATTCCACAAGAAACATGGGCCGTCCAGACGTGTACATGATGTTTTTAACCTTTATCGGACTTTTTCTTATCATTTACGAAAAATTCGAATGGTTGCTTATCCCACTTGCAATTTTAAACTGCATGATACATCAAGGCTATGTATTTATGTTTTATAACATCTTTATGTACCTGCTTGCCTACAAAGTATTAAATACTACTGGAAAACAACGAAAAAAATATGTCCTCATCCTTGGCATTAGTTTTATCTGTGTATCCGTGCTATTTTTATACTTTAACTTCTTCAGTCATGTAGGTGGACCAGAAATCTATGATGATATCGTAGCTCTTGCCACAATGCTTGGAGATGAGGGTGAATATTTCGACATCTTAATTAACCACGAAATCCTCGGCATTGATCCTTGGAAAGAAGAACTACCATCCCACATCTACAATTTTGTAGAATTCTTCTGTTTTAGTATTCTGAATTTACCTTACTTAGTTCTCGGCGTGCGATTATTCAAAAATATTCTCCATGCCGCACCAACAAAATTAGAAAAAATCAAATATGCTCTGATTCCAATTTGTGCTCTCACTATCATGCCAATGTATCTGATTAAAATTGACTTTGGCCGCTGGGTATTTGCCGGAACTGCTTATTTTTCGCTTGTTATATTAGCACTTATTGCTTTAAAAGACAAAATCATTACCGAAGAGCTGCACGCTCTCATGGAGGACATCAAAGCACGTTATGCATATGCACACCTGCTTCTCATCTATATTGTAACTATGATTCCACTGTATGACATTCATATCAATCAGATTACTCGTGTCATTACAGACTGGCTGGACAACACATTTTTCCACATTTTGTAAGGAGATAGACTATGCCAAACACTTCAACAAAGAAAAATACAATGCCATTTTTCGGCGGACTGGCTCTGTTTGCCCTTGCATGTTTTGTGCGCTATTTTAGAAGCCAGATTACCCATTATAACACAACACTTTTTGCCATGAACTATGACTATGGCTTTATTTCTCGTGGACTCCTCGGTACTTTCTGGAAGGTCCTAGATGGCATCCTGCCATTTGA
>JAFQWG010000040.1 GCA_017407605.1 Agathobacter sp.
TTATCTTTCTTAATAACGATAAGTGGAATAGTCTCTACTTTTTCATAAGTTGTGAAACGTTTTCCACAGTCATCACAAAGTCTACGGCGTCTGATTGAGTTATTATCATCCGCTGGACGAGAATCAATTACTCTCGTATTTTCACTGCTACAAAAAGGACACTTCATATAGCCAACCCTCCAAATCTGCCTATTAACGCATAATATGTTATAAGTATAACTTTCTTGGCAGATATTGTCAACTACATACCACTAAATTTTGTGTCTCATATCGTCTTTTAAGTTCACAAGCACAATATCTGGTCCTATTCGCACAATGTCCTTCCATGGAATCACATATTCGCAGTCCCTTCCAAAACATCCCATATATTTTCCAGGACCTGGAACAATAATCGAGCAGATACATCCCTTGCACTCATCAAATATCATATCTCTTACATGTCCGATATAACAACAGTCATTGATGTTGATGACTTGTTTATCACATAAATCTAAAAAACGCATAGAATAGACCTTTTTTATCTATTCTATGCGTTTGGTTAAGCTTAAGTTCTATTTTATACGTTGAACAAGAAAAGCATAACATCGCCGTCTTTTACTACGTATTCTTTGCCTTCTGTACCAACTACACCTTTTGCTTTTGCAGCTGAAAGGCTTCCAAGTTCTAATAAGTCTTTATAGTTTACTACTTCTGCTCTGATGAAACCTCTTTCGAAGTCGCTGTGGATTTTACCAGCTGCCTGAGGAGCTTTTGTCCCTTTTTTAATGGTCCAAGCTCTACATTCATCTTCACCGGCTGTTAAGTAGCTGATAAGACCAAGTAAGCTATAACTTGCTTTGATAAGCTTTTCAAGACCAGATTCTTTTAATCCAAGGTCTTCTAAGAACATTGCCTTTTCATCATCGTCAAGTTCAGCAATTTCCTGTTCAATCTGTGCACAGATAACAAATACTTCACTGTTTTCTGCTGCTGCGAGTTCACGAACCGCTTTTACATTTTCATTATTTGCACCATCATCTGCCAAATCATCTTCTTCTACGTTTGCTGCATAGATGGTGGATTTTGCAGTAAGAAGATTGTAACCTGCAAACCAAGCCTGCATATCTTCATCATCTGGTACTTCAAAAGTACGTGCCATCTTGCTGTCTTCTAAGTGAGCCTTGATTGCTTCGAGAAGTTCCATTTCTTTTGCAAGTGTCTTATCCATACGAGCCTGTTTTGCAACCTTTGCAATACGACGCTCTAAAATTTCAAGGTCAGAGAAAATAAGTTCAAGGTTGATTGTCTCAATATCTCTTACAGGATTGATACTTCCATCTACATGAACAATGTTCGAATTCTCAAAACAACGTACAACGTGTACGATTGCATCTACTTCACGGATATTTGCAAGGAACTGGTTACCAAGACCTTCACCCTTACTTGCGCCTTTTACAAGACCAGCGATATCTACGAATTCGATAATTGCTGGAGTTACTTTTTTAGTATTATACATTTTTCCAAGAAGTGTTAATCTTTCATCTGGTACTGGTACGATACCCACGTTTGGGTCGATCGTACAGAATGGATAGTTTGCAGATTCTGCACCAGCTTTTGTTAATGCGTTAAATAATGTACTCTTACCTACGTTAGGTAAACCTACGATTCCTAGTTTCATAATCTATAAATCTCCTTTACTCTGGATAGTGATTGATTGTCAAAATTCCTTAATCACTATACCACGAAGAGACTCAATTGTAAATTTATAAAATCTTTATATTTCAATGTTTTCTGCTAAAAACTCTTTGAAAAACCTCATATGTTAACTGAGTGTTCCAAACATTATTTCAATTCAGTTATTTTTTCTTCCAATTTCTGAACAAACTGCCCTACATAATATCCATCAATAAAACGATGATTCACGTCAAGTGTCATATTAATTATATATTTCCCATTTTGCTCCGTATATTTGCCCCACACAAGAATAGGTGCTGTATCATCTTTTAATTTTGGGTCTGTATAATCTCTCTCATTAGAACACATAGTAATATCTGCCCAAGGAATGCAAGAATATATAATCTGTGATTCTCTTAATCCTTCCAAAGCATACACCGATAATGGATTGTTTTTACTTTCTTCACGGGCCTTCGTAGCAAATTCAATTACATCACCTTCACAAGGAAGCGATACCATATGAAAGCTAGTTGCGCCCTTTGATAAATCTGTAAAACAAGGCACACGTCTGTCAATCTTATAAACTTTATTATCTTCTGTTTCTAATAAAAATTCATCAATTTCATTTATTACCTGTGTACATAAATAAATTAGAGAATAATAAAAAGAAATCTTATTTTTTCTAGTGTATGCAAGTAAATTTGTTATATCAATATTAAAGGCTACACAATAATGTGGCGTTGCATTTTTAGAATAAAATTCAAAATGCTCTTTTCGTTCCCATTGACTAATATCAAATTCTTTTCTCATTATTGTCTCCTTTAAATAATTAATATTTCTTTTCCAACAATTCCAACCCACAATTTCTAACCGTACCAAACATGCAATCGTGTACCCATTGCACAGGATTTACGCCACCACTAAATTTTTGAAATGCCATAGGTACAAAAAGAATTGTATGCTGCATCAGAGCTGTTTTTTCATCTGTAATTTTCTCAAACAGATAAATTCCAACGTTTGGAATTTCCTCTTGCATACGGTCTACACTGTTCTTTAGAATACGTTGGAACGCATCTCCATCTTCTTTCAAAGGCTTCCTGTCATGTCCGTCCAGATACGCTTGCACCGTTGTTAAAGCCGCATCTCGAACCGCACAATCGAACATAATCCTTACGGACTTTCCTCTTTTCTTGTAAAGTGCAATCAGACTATCCACCGTAATATCATCCGAAACAAGTCTATCACAAATTTCCTTTGGTGAATGCCAACGATGGAGTGCCGCCTCCTTCCATTTATTCGAAACCATAAGTCCAGCATCCACTGCTACAGCAAGGTTTTTCGCTTTTGGAAAATACTCAAATGCTGCATCTGCCAAAATTGCAGATCCAAAACCGCCTGCACTGCCACCAGTTACAAGTACAGAATCCATACTATCTGCATCGATTTGTTTTAGTGCTTCTTTCATCATCAAATGAAAATTTGTATAACCATGATGATATAGGATTCTCTTTTCACCGTTGAGAGCTGTATATTCCACTTCCCCACATCCTGCATGGAAATCTCCATTTGCATAAGGAATCACTATCACAGACCAGTCACGAAATGGATTCTTTTTATTATTCGAACCTAAACCAAACAGTCCGGTGCAATTTGCCATTGCATACATCCCTTGGGAAAACGTATCACTATAAGCTCCATCTTCCTGTACTGCTGAATATCCTCTCGCTGCAGTATGTTCATCCATACTGACACCGCCACCAAAGAGAAGAACTACAACCTTATTTTCTTTACCTACTTTCAAAAAACCATGCCACTTGCTGCCATCCGCACAAATGGCTCCCGGAGTCTCTACTTCATACCATTTACCAACTTTCGCTTTCCCTGACAGGGCCGGCATGTGCTTACACAAAGTCAAATTAAATATTCGGTCTATTAGCTTTCCCATATTGAAAACTCCTTATTTAGTATTTTCTTGATAACTGTGCTTCACACTCTTCACGTGTAATTAGTCCCGCATTACATTTTGCCATAAGTTCTGCATCCTTATCCCTTAAATTATAGAATAATAATAACAA
>JAFQWG010000041.1 GCA_017407605.1 Agathobacter sp.
ACAATATCCACTACGCATAAGTCGCATTACAGCGTGATACGAAAAGTCCGTACTTATTACTTCAAGTATCGCACGAATAAACTCAATAAATGGGTGGAATAATACTTCTTTTGTCATATCCAAAAAGTATGGAATCTCATACTTTTTGCAAATCTGCTCTACATAATTTCCATAGGTTTCCACGTCGCCAGAAACCACAGCAATATCACGGTATCTGTATCCCTGTTTTTGCACAAGCTCATTAATTTTTCGCGCTGCCCAGGTAAATTCTTCTTTTGGTGTCTTTAAAGACAGAATTTTTATTTCATCTATTGAATCGTACTTTTTCTTGTAACTGGTACGGAAAAGATTCTGCTCCATAAAATAGAGTGCCGGCGCATTTTTAAAACGTTTTTTCTCGCCACCTGTAATCACTTCTGGTTCTAACACTTCTGTATGTGTTTCTTTCGCCAAATCCATAAGCACACGAATAGTCTTCTTTGGCATATCAAAGAGCTCATGTATCCCTTTGCTATAATAGAAATTCTCTTTTGCATCTATGGTAAGTGATACCCAAATTTCGGTACAAATAGGCATAAGTGTACGAAGTAACTCTACCTGCACCGGTGTAAATCCCGTAAATTCATCAAGCACAAGAACTGCATCTTTTAATATCTCAGATTCTGCTGCTACATTTGCAAGCACAGACAAAAGTTCTTCCGAAGTGATACACTTACCTTTATCCTTCTTCTGCTGTGTCCCTTCATGAAATCTGCCTGAATTTAGATACTCCGAAAATCCTTTATAAATGACATGGACATCTTTTAATTTTCCTCGAAGAATTGGTGAAATGGAGCTATTTTCAATACAATCCATCAAATCTTCTGGCGACACATTATACTGCATCAACTCAGATATCAAGGATTTAACCTCCCCGATATAACCCATACGGTGCATATTGCCACGAAGCACCGATAAATCCTCTTCTTTTTCCTGTGCTACTTTTCGAAGCACAAGGCTTTTACCAGTCTCTTCTAATACCATGAGTTTATCCATTCCCATTTCGTCAAACACACGATATGCCAGACGCTGGAAGCTAAGAACGTCAATATTCATAATTGCCTGATGACTCGATAAATCCACAAGTTTACGCTGTGTCTGCATTGTAAACTGTTCAGGCACAACAACCAGGTAGTTCTTCCGTGGATTTTCTTCCGCCAGACGAACTACCTGTTCATACATGTATTCTGTTTTTCCACTGCCTGAATTACCTAAAATTAGCTTTAATGACATTTTGTTCCTCTATCTGCTCCACCTGTTCTTCTATTGCATCCCAGTATTCCTGGTATTTCTCATCATACAAATCATATAATTCCAACTGTTCCCACAATTGACCGTATTGTTTCTCGTTCAAATAGCGCTTACAATACCCAAGATGTCTGGCTTCGTCGTTTTCCCAAACAACGTCTTCTGTATAAATCCCCCATGTAATTCCAATTGAAGATACAACCATCGTTCCCAATAAAAACACTATAATCGATTTCACAATTATAGAACCATATCCTTTACTATTAGAAAACCAGTTTATAATCGAAAAAATAATATGCAACATTATTTCCAAGCCTGCCTTTCTTTAATAATTTCCAGATAACGGTCTTCATCTTCCATATACAGATAATCATTTTCTAAAAGGAAATCGATTTCCTCATCGTTAAGACCCAGACCACCTTTCCATAAATCAAGGACTTTTTTTCTGTATATCTGATACATTTCTTCATTTTCACTACACAGCTCATCATAAATACCACAATTCACATGTACCACTTCATGCGAGTACTGGAGAACATTTTCCAACTCATAATTATCCTCCTCTAGCTGTTCCTCTTCGGACATCGCCAGAAAGTCCATATAATTCATCATGTATTTTCTATAATCACGTGCTAAAAATGCCGCCTGCGTATATACATAGGTCTCTTCACCATACATATCATATTCTGACATGTATCGCTCTAAACCATCCCAGTCCCCTGCACTGTGATATTCCTCCATCTGCTTTTCAATCTGATTACTTAATACCTTCTTCTTGATTGCCAAACTTCCTTCCTGTGTCAAACTTGGCAATATATAAAGAATAACTGTTCCAAAAAGTGCAATTACCAATATAAGAATCGCCTTATTTAATATCTTGTTACATGTATAGGCAATCCCTTCTTTATAAAACTGCTCGCGCATTCTCTCATAAAAACTCTTGGAAGAGACACGTTCCTTTTCCCATTCTTCTCCAATTACATTTTTACTTCCACAATAAGGGCACCTCAATTCTTCCGTCTGAAAGTTTGCCCCACAATTAATGCATTTCATCCTGAGTATCTCCTATTAATCGTTCATAGAGCAAGCTTGCTTCTTCTGTCAAATCACAGTTCCAGTCCTCACTCATTCTCTCTATTGCTGCATCAATTTCTTCTTCTGACATAGGCAAATATTGTTCTACCGCCTCATCTAATTCTGCTTTAAATTTTGAAACAGCCTCGCCTTCACCATATGGATATCCTGATGCTTCCATCTCGCGCAAATCCGTTATCAACAAGATTAAGCCGCCAAACCCTCTCTCTATCTCTTCTATCGAAAATAGAGTTATGTAAGAAACATCATTCCAATCCTTCAGCATCTGGATTTTACTGTTCACACGATAATAAGCATCCACCGTACGACTATACTTTTCATAATTACCACCATATGCACCATCCAAGGAATAATAATACTCTTTTAGCCCTTCATAATCCCCTGCCTGATAGTAATTCTCTAACTTTTCCACACGTTTTTCCATGCGTGTCACTGCTGTTGAGCTATAGACATAAGAACCTATGCCTCCAACTATCAAAAGCACGACAAAAACAACACCTATCATCTTGGCTGCAGATTTCATTGCACTTCCAGTTCTTTGCACAAGCAAATTAGGAAGCATTGCAAAAAAATTACCTTTATTACGATATTTATTCACATAATCTCTTTGTTTTTTATGCGTAGCCTCTATATTTTCCGCTTCACAATAAGGACACTTATACAAATAATCCTCATACTCTGCTCCACAATTTCTACATAACATCATTTCTTAATTTCCTCTTCTTAACAACTTCCTCTAGTTTCTCCTGAATACGGGATTTTACGAGATCGGAAATCTCATATGTTTTCATATCTTTATATTCTTCATATGGTATTGGCTCCAGAAAGTGCACCTGCGTCTTTACAATTGTTGGTAAGGATACTCCATTAAACACTTTGTAACTATTTACTAACGCCACTGGTACAATCGGAGTCTTAGACATGAGTGAAATCTTAAAGCAGCCTTTTTTAAATTCACTCATCTTATTTTTATTTCGAGTTACATATTTTCCCTCTGGGAAAAGAATATAACGTCGGCCCGCTTTTACTTCTTTTGCCACCTGGTTGATTACCGTAAGCCCCTGGCGCACATCATTTTTATCCAATCTTTTTGCATGTAACAACTCTACAAGTTCCGATACAAATGGATAGTAGGATTTATCTTTATCGATTACTACCGTACATGGCTTGTCATGCGCACTTACAATGCCATACACATCATATTTTCCCTGATGATTTGGATACATCATATAACCGCCTTCGTTCGGCAGATTTTCGAGTCCAAATGCCTTCGTTCGAATTGCACCCGTTACCTTCATTGTACGCACCAGATGACGTGCCAGCCTATAACACTGCTCTTCGCTGTATTTCTCTGGATGTTTTGTCATTTTGCGCATCAATGGAAGCAAATATATAAATCTTATGGAATTTACAAAAATCACAATTATCATTCGAATCATAAGCTATCCCTCGTACTTAAACTTTAACTTTTATTATAACAAAAAAGACGGTTGACTTCTACCTCAACCGCCTTATTTTTTACATCGCAATGACATTGTCTGCAATTCCCATTGTTGATTTTCTATGGGAAACTAAAATAATCGTCTTATCTTTCTTTTCTTGATCCAGACTTCGTAAGATCATGCCTTCATTTAAACTATCGATATTACTAGTTGGTTCATCTAAAAAAATCATTTTACTGTCATGTAAAAATGCTCTTGCAATTCCAATTCTTTGTTTTTCTCCTCCGGATACCGAGTCCCCAAGTTCTGCCAGTTTTGTGTCATATCCCTCCGGAGTCGACATAATAAAATCATGAATCGAAGCCTTTTTCGCCGCCGCTACTATTTCTTCCATCGTCGCATCTGCTTTTGCCACACGAATATTATTGGCAATGGTATCGCTAAACAGGAATGTCTCCTGTGTGACATAAGAGATATTTTTTCGCAGCGAAGATGTTTTGATATGATTTACATTGTCTGTTCCATATGTAATCTCCCCGCCATCAGTTTCATAGAATCGCATCAAGAGCTTAAGAAGTGTAGATTTTCCACAACCACTCTTACCTAAGATTCCATGTATTTTGTTTTCTCCAAATACTGCCGAAAACTTGTCCAGCACCGGAGTGGCTGTCTTATATGCAAAATCTACCGCTTCACATCGTATGTCTCCTGCTACCATATCTACACCATCTGTAATATCTTCTACAACGGGTGTCTCTTCTAAAATATCAAGCACTCGATTGCCCGAAGCTAAAGTATGGTGTAGATTATTCGAAAGAGCTGAAAGCGCTGCTGTTGGTCCAAAAGAACTAGTCATTGCTATTACTGCAATGATTGCGTGGGGACCATCGATTTGTCCACAATTAACAAGATTTGCACCTAAAATCGCCATTGCAATACCAGCAAACAAAATTACACCATCTGTAACCACACGCTGTATATTCTCATCCTTTTTTAGTTCTCCAGTAATTTTCCCAAGATTATCTGTACGTATGTTTAAATTCTGAAGACGTGCATCCTGCTGCGCATATTCGATAATCTCTTCCAAACCATATAAATTATCCAATACACAAGTATTTAATTCACCGAAAGAATCGCGATATTTCTGACCCTTAGCTCCTCCTATTTTTCCATTCGCAAGTGGAATAATTACACCTACTATGACATAAAAAACAAAACCCAATACACCATATGCCATATGCAATTTCCCTAAAAAGCTCACCATAAAAACAGATGTAATAATTGCAATTGCAATCGGAGAAATAGTGTGTGCATAGAACACTTCTAATAACTCGATATCACTTGTAATAATAGAAATCAGATTTCCTTTTTCACTACTATCCAATTTTGCTGGAGCTAATTTACGAAGTGCTGCAAATACTTTATGACGAATACGAGCCAAAAGTTTGAATGCAATAAAATGATTACAAGCCTGTTCTGCATAACGAAGAACACCACGGAGCACTGCAAAAAGAACAAGTAGTATAAAAATCAAAGTAAGATTCACTCCTTCTTTGACACCAAATACATGTAGAAATCCATAACCACCTATAACTGTAATAAACGTCGCCATAAGATTACCGATACAGCCCATAATAATTGCAATCATCATATAGCCTAAGAGCGGTTTAATCATTCCTATAAGTCCACACATTACCTGAAAACCGCTTCTTTTTTTATTATTGTTCATCTATGGTCTCCTTTCTAGCATCCGTTTTCCCATAAGACTCTAGTACCTGCTGTGCTTCAAACAATTTACTGTATGCCCCTTGCTTTGCTAGTAAGTCTGTATGTTTTCCAGATTCCACAATCATTCCTTTTCCCACTACATAGATTTTATCTGCTTGTACTACATTTGCTAAACGATGAGATATCAAGACAATGGTTTTCGTCTTTGCAAGTTCCTGTATCACCTGCATGATTTTATCTTCACTTTCTACATCGATATTCGAAGTGGCCTCATCGAAAATGTAAATGTCACTATCATGTAAAATTGCACGGGCAAGTACGAGGCGTTGCTTCTGTCCACCTGAAAGGTTAGCCCCCTTCTCTTCAATCGGCATCCAAAGACCGCCTTTTTCCATAATAGTGTCATACATATCAACCTGCTTTAAAACGTCGTACATAGCTTCCTCTAAATCTGCTGGAGTTTCATATTTCTGTACAGAAACTTCTGCATTCATTCCCATATGCAGATTTTCAAAAACCGTTCCCTTAAACAGATAACTATCATGGCGTACGCGAGTAATCTTTTTATACAAAGCTTCATCCGCAATGTCTTTGACATCTATTCCACCGACACTTATCTTACCTGATTCAATTCTGTGATTACGCATGATAAGAGAAGCTATCGTACTTTTCCCACAGCCGGATTCTCCTACCAAAGCCACGAAACTATGCGCAGGAATCGAAAAAGATACGTTGTGTAACACCTGTTTTTCTTCTGTATATCCAAAATTTACATTTTCTAACACGATTTCTTCTGTTGGAATATTGGTTACTGTTCCTTTATCTGGAACTGGCGCATCCAAAAGACGAAAAATCTTATCCGCTGCTGCATTTCCGTTCATTGCGATATGGAAAAATGAACCTAGGAGTCGAAGTGGCAGGAAAAACTCTGCTGAAATCATTGTAATAAAGAAACATTCTGCCAACGTAATATTGCCTGCCTGAAGTTCCAAAATACTAAGAATAATACCTATTGCCGCACCACCATATGCTACCATATCCATAATACTGATGGAATTAAGCTGCATAATAAGTACTCGCATAGTAATCTTACGAAACTTTTCTGCTTCTTCATCCATTTTCTTTGCGTATCTCTCGTCTGCCTGATAGATTTTAAGCGTTGTAAGCCCCTGCAAATTTTCCAAGAACGTATCTCCAAGCCCTGTATATGTGCCCCAGTACTTCGCCAAAAGCTTCTTCGCAAACTTTTGTACTGCAATAATGGAAATTGGAATCAGTGGTACACATAGAAGCAGTACAACTGCAACCTTCATGCTCATGGTTCCCACAATCACAAAGAGAGTCACTGGGGCCAGTAAACTATAGAAAAATTGTGGTACATACTTACCAAAATAAATCTCAAGCTGATCTACACCCTCTGTACTAATCTGTACTGCCTCAGCTGTCGTTACAGTCTTACGATAGTTTGGTCCAAGTTTCATCAACTTCTGATATACCATTTCTCTTAGACATGTTTTTACCGTTTCGGACACTTCAAAGGATTGCCTTGTGTTAATTGTCGTTGCAATGGCACGTACCACAAATGCAATGGCAAAGACCATAAATAATATCAGCATCTGACTTACTTCAATCTGCACATTCATATTATTTTTTTTGTTGGATACTGCTACCATCACCAGATTTGCTACAAACGTCGCCATGGTAAGCATCATTCCCACATTTGCAACAAGCGCCACCCATTGTGTAGCAACCATTCCAACCACATATTTCATATTGTCACTAAATTCTTTTAATAATCTCTTGTGAAACATTCGTATTCCTTTCTGTGCCGGTTATTTCTGAGCTATTTTACGAATTCTCATATGTCCCAGGATATGTACCATCGCACTGATAAAAAGCACGATTCCGGATACACCGTGTGTAATTCCCATCCACATTCCAGGAAATGGCTTTAATAAGATACCTGATACAAATACCAGAATAAGTGAACTTAACATGATCCAATTTAAAATTTGATTTTTCATTGTTTACCTCTTTCTTTCCTCTATACTGCCTGTTCTACTGACTTGATACGGAAAATCAATACATAGAAATGGATAGCCGCTACGACTCCAATGATGATCTTTGCAATTACAGGCGAGAAAACAATTCCCATACCAAATACAATCCCCAGTGTAATCATCATATGTCTTTTTGCTTTTTTCTCCATGGTTCCGTTTGTGATGGCACTCTCAATATACTTCTTGTAAAGAGTTGTATTTAAAAACCATGCATGGAATTTCTTAGAACCCTTTGCAAAAAGACAAGCCGCTGCAATAAACAATGGTGTGGTTGGCAAAATTGGAATTACAATCCCCACTACTCCAAGTCCTACACACACAAATGCTAATGCTACGCAGATTCCATTTACTATCTTTTTCATATATCCTCCATATCTAAATCGTTCTATTTGTCTTTTGTTTCGATTTCTTTGATTGGGCGTTTTGTTCGTTTGCCCTCACTTGCGTTAGTTTACACTAACCACATGCTAAAAGTCAATCCGTTTTTGTTGGCAAATCATGTATTTTTAAACATACAAAAGAAAGGTCCACCTAACCTTCCTTTTGCATGCTTGTGCAACAAAAAAGAACCGCCACACTTTTTCGTGTGACGGTTCTTGTGCTTTATGTTTATCCAATTGCTTTATTTAGGAATGCTACAATTCCTGCTTCTACTTCATCTTTAATGTCATTATAATTGTGGATTTCGTGACGATATCCTTCGTACAACTTAGTTGTTACATCGTGTCCTGTGTCTTCTAACCATTTTGACACAAGTCTTACGCCTTCACCAAAGTTACCACATGGATCTTCCTCTCCTGCGATATTGTAAAGTGGAATCTTTGGAACTTTTTCTGCCCATTCAGGTCGATTCACTTCATCAATCATCTCAATAAACTGCAACAATGCTTCATTCGATGTAGGTTTTGTAAATGCATCAAATGGATCCTGTGCATGGTCGATTTGTACGAATGGGTCATGACAAATCCATTCATTTCCAATTTTCACTTCTTCTATGCGTGAGAAAAGTCCACCTAGCATTTTTCCTAACATAGAAGGATCAGATTCTGCACCTTTTCCTGCATCTACCAGTGGTTTTAATGCTTTGATTCCTTCTTCACATGGAACTGCACCTGGTCCTACCGTACCACATATAATTGCAGCAGTAAGTTCTTCTCCATATTTTGCTAAAAACTGACGAGCAATAATAGAACCCATACTGTGACCAAACATGAAATATGGAATCTCTGGGTATTTTTCCTGTACAATGCCCTTTAAAATATGCTCATCTTCCATCATGGTCTGACATCCTTTGGTGCCCCAATCACCCCATTTGTCATTTTCAAGAGCTGTTTTTCCATGTCCTACGTGGTCATCTGCCGCAACGATGAATCCTGCATCCATGAGTTTTACAATCATGTGCAGATATCTTCTGGAATGTTCCCCAAATCCATGTACAAGCTGTACCACCCCTTTTGGCTGGCATGCTGGCACATAAATCCATCCATACACATCATCACGCTGGTTAAAAGATAAAAACTTCACTTCATGTAACATAGGCTTACCTCCTCTTTATATACATCCACCCTACACTGCAATAAATGCAACTGTC
>JAFQWG010000042.1 GCA_017407605.1 Agathobacter sp.
AGACTATGCTAAAGCTTCAGAAGTACAGAAAGATGCATCTGTGAAAGTGGTAAATGTACCTGATATCGCTAAGACTGGTATTTATAAGGTATCGATTATTGCTAAACTATCTAGATATGAGAAAGTGAAAACCGCCCTTAATGAACTCGGTGTAACAGGTATGACCGTAACACAAGTTATGGGCTGTGGTATCCAGAAAGGTGCCGGCGAAATGTATCGTGGTGTTGAAATGGATCTTACCTTACTTCCAAAGGTAAAACTAGAAGTTGTTGTCAGCAAAATTCCTGTCGATGATGTTATCGAAGCAGTTAAAAAAGCACTTTACACTGGACATATTGGTGACGGAAAAATCTTTGTATATAGCGTAGACAGAGTTGTAAAAGTTCGTACTGGTGAAGAAAATGAAGCTGCACTTCAGGATGTAGAATAAACAATACATAAACCATAAAGGGCGTCTTGGATTTTCCAAGACGCCCAATCATTTTAACACAAAAATTATTAATCCCATGTAGTTGTATTTCTGGAAAATTCACTAGTACTCTTTTCCTCACTAGATAAAAATGACTCTTTATAAAGTGGAGTTGGTTCTACTCTATCCATACGAACTTCTGGTGTTACATCTTTAAAATCAACAAAGCTCTTTGTGTTTTGATTATCTGTATTCATATTCTCCTCCTAACAAAATAAAACATTGATTGTATGATTACATCACAAAAAAAAGACATCGTTCACGTATATACCCTACATAAACGACGCCTTTGTCTTTTTTATTATACAATTCCCTGTGCATTCATAGCATCCACTACTTTTTCAAATCCTGCTATATTTGCACCTACTACATAATTTCCTTTTGCTCCATAGCGTTCTGCCGCATCCGAGATATTATGACAAATATTTATCATAATCTCTTTTAATTTTGTATCTACCTCTTCAAATGACCAGCTCAAACGTTCGCTGTTTTGTGACATTTCAAGTGCAGAAGTAGCTACACCACCTGCATTTGCAGCTTTTCCTGGTGCAAAAATAACTCCATTTGCTTGTAAATACTCTGTTGCTTCTAGTGTTGTAGGCATATTTGCCCCTTCGAAAACTCCAATACATCCATTGGAAACTAATATTTTCGCATCTTCCAAATCCAATTCATTCTGCGTTGCACATGGAAGTGCAATATCTACTTTTACTGACCATACACCTTTTCCTTCATGATATTCTGAATTAGGACAATAGTTTTTGTACTCTGTAAGTCTTGCACGTTTTACTTCTTTAATTTCTTTTAATGCTGCTACATCAATACCCTCTTCATCATAAATCCAACCTGTAGAATCAGAACAAGTAACTACTTTTGCCCCAAGTTGCTGTGCTTTTTGGATTGCATAGATTGCTACATTACCTGAACCAGAAACAGCAATTGTTTTACCAGTCAATTCCATTCCATTCATTTTTAACAGTTCTTCTGTCAAATAAAGAAGACCGTATCCAGTTGCTTCTGTTCTTGCCAAAGATCCACCATAACTTAAGCCTTTTCCTGTAAGCACACCTTCGTATACACCGCGAATTCTCTTATACTGACCATACATATATCCAATTTCTCTAGCTCCTGTTCCAATATCACCTGCTGGTACATCGGTATCTGCTCCAATATATTTGTATAGTTCTGTTATAAAGCTCTGACAAAATGCCATAACTTCTCTGTCCGATTTTCCCTTTGGATCAAAGTCCGAACCGCCTTTTCCACCACCAATTGGTAGACCTGTCAGTGAATTTTTAAATATCTGTTCAAATCCTAAAAATTTGATAATCCCAAGATTTACAGAAGGATGTAATCTCAATCCTCCCTTGTATGGACCAATGGCACTACTAAACTGTACACGATAACCTGTATTAACCTGTACCTGACCTTGATCATCAATCCATGGAACACGGAACTTAATCTGTCTTTCTGGATTTACCAATCTTTCCAGTAAAGCATCCTTTCTATATCTTTCTTCATTCGCCTCCACTACCACTCTTAAGGATTCTAAAACCTCCTTAACAGCCTGATGAAATTCTGGTTCCGCAGGATTCTGCTTTACTACCTGTTCGATTACTTCATCAACATATGACATCTTGCCTTCCTCCTTCTATCTGTGTTTTCTTAACAAATAAAAAAAGACAAAGTGCCTTCAAGAAATAAATCTTGAAAGACTCCTTTGTCTTCATGTGTGTGATAGTACTCCATTCAAAAATTTTTGTCAACATTAAATTTTTTCAAAAAAATATTGACAAGTAAATTTTCAAGTACTAAAATCCAAGCATAGACAAAGGCGTCTTGGATTTGTTCCAAGGCGCCTTTTTCTATGCCTTATAAAGTATTTTGAAAGGAGCATGACATTATGGAAAAGAAAATCCCTGAACTTTATGGAAGTCTTGTATTTAATAACAAGATCATGCGAGAGAAATTACCTAAGGACGTATATAAAGCCCTTAGAAAAACAATTGAAAATAATACACATTTGGAATTAGATATTGCAAATGCCGTAGCTACAGCTATGAAAGAATGGGCAATTGAAAATGGAGCAACCCATTTTACACATTGGTTCCAGCCTATGACTGGACTTACTGCTGAAAAACACGATAGTTTCATTTCACCAATCAGCGATGGAGAAATTGCCATGGATTTTTCTGGCAAGGAGCTAATAAAAGGTGAACCAGATGCATCCAGCTTCCCTTCAGGTGGTCTACGTGCAACTTTCGAAGCAAGAGGATATA
>JAFQWG010000043.1 GCA_017407605.1 Agathobacter sp.
ACTTTTCGAATTTCTTCTGCAGCAGACATTCCGTCCATGAACTTCATCTCAACGTCCATAAGAATAATGTCATAAATCGGATTATACTTGTGTACAATTTCATCTCCATCAGAAAAAAGCGAGATTTCAAAAACCTCGCCATTTTCTGTTTCATACTGGTGTAAATATTCCTGCAATTGCATGGCGTATGCATGCTCGTCTTCCACAATTGCAATTTTAATCATTGTTCTACCCCTTTATCCTTTTACAAATCCTGAAATTACTTTTCCAAGACCTTTCCAGAAATGTCCGTTCGCTATATCTGTAATACCATGCACCATCTTCATGTTTACCGCTCCACCTGTCATACGCGAAATACCACGAATTGGCATATTATATATGAATAAAATGTCCAGATTTGGCTCACCCTTTGCAATGGCTTTATCCATCTGACCTTTTAACACTTTATACACGAGTCTGCACAATCCACTCTTTGCATAGTAGAATTGGCAAAATGCATCATTGATACCAATTTCGCCTCCCCAGCTGCCATCTGGGATTTCTTTCTCATACAGCTCTTTAAATTCTTCGTCTGAAACCTCCGTAATAGCACCTGAAAAGTAGCTAGGTACGAGTTCTTCACTATACCTTCCTTCTTTAACGGTGCCTTCGATTGTAACATCCGTTTTTAATTCGATTGCATTTGCATTTCTTGCTACTACAATACGATAGGTTCCACTTTCTACTTCCCATGTATTGGTTCTGGTATCGAAGAAACGAAAAGCATATGTCTCCAATGGAATCCGTACTTCTTTTTCTTCACCTGGAGCAAGTTCCACTCTTGCAAATCCTTTCAACTCACGCACAGGACGATATACAGTATCTGAAATCATCTCCACATAAACCTGTGGTATTTCTGCACCAGCTCTGTTTCCTGTATTTTTAAGCGTAAAACGAACTTCTTTTTCATTCGCTTTAATATCTTTATATGCAAACGTCGTATAAGACAAACCATATCCAAATGGAAAACGCACTTCTTTTCCAACTGTTGTGTAATAGCGATATCCTACATAGAGTCCCTCGCGATATTCACTGTTACGCTCTTTGCTTGGATAATATGTATATGCTGGAGTATCTTCGTAGCAAATAGGATAGGTTTCGTTCAGGCGCCCAGATGGATTTACTTTTCCTGTCAAAATGTTTAACATTGCAGATGCGCTAGCTTGTCCGCCCAAATATCCTTGTACGATCCCTTTTACTTTGTCTGCCCATGGCATTTCAATAGGTGAACCAGCTGATAAGATTACAATAACATTCTCATACAGGTCTGCCAACGCTTCAATCAGAGCATTCTGTGCTTCTGCCATCTTCATATTGGTTCTGTCTAAGCCCTCTGCTTCACCGATTTCATCTAATCCTGCAAATACTAAAATTACATCGGCTTCTCCTGCCGCTTTGACAGCAGTTTCGATTAGCTGTTTATCTGGTTTTGCATTGCGTTTGTACCCCTGAGCAAAACTAACCATATGTAAATCTGTATCTGCAATACAATTTAAAATACTTTCAGGTTCTTTTGTCGGGTTTACGAGTGATGAGCCAGCACCTTGATAACGAGGTTTCTTCGCAAAATCACCAATTACTGCAACTTTTGTTTTTCCTGTTAAAGGAAGAATATCTCCCTCATTCTTTAAAAGTACAATGCCTTCTTCTGCCGCTTTTCTTGCAAGAGCATGATGTGCTTCCACATCATATGCCTGTTTTATCATAGAACTTTGCCTAATACCATAGACTTCCTTTGCTTTTTTCGCACCCTCATTTGTTGTAAAAATGACGTCCAAAAGTTCATCCAGACGCTGGTCTAATTCTGCTTCTGTTAGAACTCCGTTTTTTATTCCTTCTAATATTTCTTTTTGGCCCACTTTAGTAGTTCCAGGCATTTCCAGATGTGAACCATGTTTTACGCCAAGTGCATGATCATTGCTTGCTCCCCAGTCAGAAACAACATAACCATCAAAACCCCACTCATCCACGAGAATTTCCTGTAATAAATGTTTATTCTCATTTGCATACACACCATTTACTTCATTATAGGAAGACATAATAGATTTTGCCTTGCCTTCTTTAACTGCGATTTCAAAACCAGTCAGGTAAATTTCACGTAAGGTTCTCTCATCTACCACCGAATTCATTGCCATACGACGAAGTTCCTGGCTATTTACTGCAAAATGTTTTGGGCATGCAGAAATACCATAACTTTGAATGCCTTTAACATATGAAGCTGCCATTTTCCCTGCATGGTAAGGATCCTCGGAAAAATATTCAAAGTTACGTCCACAGAGCGGACTTCTCTTGATATTAAGTCCTGGACCTAAAATGACATGTACCCCCATAGAAATCGCTTCTTCTGCCAATGCTTTTCCGATTTCTTCTCCGAGTGCTACGTCCCAGCTATTTGCAATGGTAGCCGCTGTTGGAAAACAGGTGGCTGGCATACTTTCATTTATACCAAGGTGATCACCTGCTTCTGGTGGCTGTGTGCGCATTCCATGTGGTCCATCAGACATCATCATAGATGGAATTCCATACTGTGGATAGTCTTGTGTC
>JAFQWG010000004.1 GCA_017407605.1 Agathobacter sp.
CCCATGTGTGCCATCTGCACACGAATCTGGTGTTGGCGTCCTGTGTGAAGTTTGATGTGAATCAGTGTTTTGTCTTCTTTCGTATCTACAACTTCATATTCCAATTTTGCTTTCTTTGCATTCAAAACATCTACACCGACCACCCTAGTCACATTCGTCTTCTTGTCTGTCAGCAGATAATCTTCTAGCACACCTTTCTGCTCTTTTGGTGCAACTTCCGTTACCGCATAATAGTATTTCCCAATCACATGCTGCTGTACCTGTTTTGACAGGCTTGCTGCTGCCTTTTGATTCTTTGCAAATACCATAATGCCTTCTACCGGCTGGTCGAGTCTATGCACCACTCCTATATAAGGTGGCTCTTTCTTTTTTGCTCTATAATTTTTCAAAAGACTTTCCATATCCTGCTGCTCCAGGCGCTTGGTCTGTGTCGCAACTCCTGCAGGCTTGTGCACGAGGATTATTTCATTGTCCTCATAAAGGATGTTTAAATTATTCATTTCATCTACTCTTTCTATACTACTCTATTAACTCGTAATGACTATTTTTACCTTTATCAACAGAACGTATTTGTTCTTCTTGACATAACTCTTTTAGCAAATTAAATACACTCGTTGTCTTTAATTCTAGTAGCAACTCTATTTCTTTTCTTGTAAAAGAAGGATTCTGTCTTGCATAGTCCATAATCTTTAGTTTATTCAATTCTTTCGTATAATGTCCCAAAAGTTCCACATTTGTTCTTCGAC
This sequence comes from Agathobacter sp., assembly GCA_017407605.1. Taxonomy (GTDB): domain Bacteria; phylum Bacillota; class Clostridia; order Lachnospirales; family Lachnospiraceae; genus Roseburia. Next base: position 747 of record JAFQWG010000004.1, read on the forward strand.
CTTTCTTTTCAAAGATTACTGGTTTATCGGTAATATGATATGCTATATAATCACACACCTTTTCTGCAACTTCATTGCAGTTTGGTAAAACTGCTCGAAACACGCCAGTCGCGGTTTCAAAAACAGGTTGCTTTACTTCCTCTTTGTACAAATTTCTTATTTTACCAATTCCAGTTCCATAACCTTCAATCAGTCTCATACGATAAAATATGGACGCAAGATTTGTATTTCTACTCTGTGACACCCCCATAAGAATCGCATCCATAGAAATCCCAGTTACCAGTCCTCCCAATGACACAAATTCTAATCTGTCATCATACAAATTAATCAAAGTACTACCGTTAAACGAATAATCTCTATGCACAATAGCATTTAAGAGGGCTTCTCTAATTGCTTCAATTGGATAATCTCTTTTATCATTTCTATCCAATCCGTCGAAAGAAGCTTTCGTCTTATTATACACATTAAGCATTTCAAACACTTCATTCATCTGCTTTATAATAGAACCAGAAAACTCTCTTCTATCTCTAAAAATCGTTTTATTATCCCCTTGATAAACAGCGAATTTGATTGTGTGCTCACATTGATCCGACAATAATAGTGCCAAATTATTGTATAACTCATCCGTTGTAAGCATATGCAAGGTCTTCATCTGTGACAATCCAAATTCCAAATTCCGTTTTTTCATCTCATTTGAAAATGTTTCAAACGACAGGTCTTGATTTATACTTCTACAACTTTCATAAGATGTCCCACTATTTTCAATAATCATAGAGCGAATTCCCTCATCGCTCAATGGTTGCGAAGCACTTCCTCTACGCACATAAACTCCACTAGGTTTTAATCCTTTTTCCTGCAAATAATATGGACGACCTGCACCAACCTCTACAGTAAGCTCAATGATAGGCTTTCCATTTTTCTCTATTGTTTTAATTTGAACATAGGGCATAACATCTGGTTTAATCGCATCTCTAATAGAACTTGCAACCTGTAACATTACTTCATCTGGATTATGGACTCCTATCACTTCACCATCTCTTCGAACCCCTATATATATCGTTCCACCCTGTGTATTTGCAAACGCAATCACATCTTTCTTTATTTCCGACACATATATTTCCTTAAATTCTAAATCTATATTTTCATACATTTTCTTTCACCCTTTCTTTCGCATTCATTCTTTCTTTCATTTTATGACTGAAAGAAAGAAATTGCAAGCAAAATAAAAAGAGGAACTCAAAAAGCCCCTCTCTCTAAATTATTCATTTTCTACTTTTACCTGACACACCTTCATAGCTTCTAATGCATTCTTATGTGTTTCTGGTGTTACGCCTGCGCAGCAGGCTGCATCTACGATTACTGGCACTTCTGGTAAAAATGCTTTGGTTACCATAACATTTGAGATAACACAGATATCCGTACAAAGACCAACGAAAGTAATACTTTCGATTGGGTCTACCGCATTAAGTGACAATAATTTTTCTGGCAAGAAAGATGAACCAAAAGTTACTTTGTCGATTGCAGGTGTTGTACGAAGCACATCAAGTTCTCTTCTAATTTCCCATCCTTCTGTTCCTTTGATACAGTGTGGAACTGGAAGATTATGTCCTTCCTGTGTTTCTAAATAATCATGGGTATGAGTATCTCTGGTAAAGAGCACAGTTCCTTCAAAATCTTTAATTTTTTCTAACACGTTTGGTACGATAGCTACCGCTTCCTTTGTACCAAGTGCTCCATCAATAAAGTCATTTTGCATGTCTACAACAACTAACACGTTCTGCATACGATACCTCCTGTTTTATCCTGTGTAATATTTTTTTCTTCTGTAATCAGAAGTTCTTTTCCCCAACTTGCACGGATGATATTCTCAGCCTTAGCAGCCTCTTCTTTTGACAACTGTGGAACACCCTTTAAAGGATATGGAATACCCAGGTTGTCATATTTGTTTTCTCCCAAAGTGTGGTATGGTAACACTTCTAATTTTTCCACATTAGAAAGCGTTTTTAGAAATTCACCAAACTTTTTCAGCGATTCTTCCTGGTACGTTATTCCTGGCACAACTACATGACGAATCCATACTGGCTTTTTGATTTTATCCAGATATCTTGCAAATGCTAGGATATTATGATTCGAGCACCCTGTTAAATCAATATGCTCATCTTCTCCTATGTGCTTAATATCCAACATAACTAAATCTGTCACCGCCATCAGTTTTTCTATTTTTTCATTTTCCTGAAAAGAAAAACCTGATGTATCTAGACAGGTGTGAACTCCCATTTCTTTTGCTTTCGTAAAGAGCTCCGTTAAAAAATCCATCTGCATCATTGGCTCTCCGCCAGTTGCAGTAATTCCACCTGTTTTATAAAACGAACGATTACGTTCAAACATCTCTAAAATTTCATCTACTGATTTTTCTTTTCCATCGCCCATATCCCATGTGTCTGGATTATGGCAGTATTGGCAACGCATTGGGCATCCCTGAAAGAACACAACAAATCTTACCCCAGGTCCATCTACTGTGCCAAACGTTTCTATTGAATGTATATACCCCATATATTCTCTCTTTCTATGTTAAACTTCGTATCTATTATACCCAATTTTTCTTTTCGTCACAATATAAAAAGTCCAGACAGATATCTGTCCGGACTTCCACTTACATCCTTTCATGGAAAGTTCTTGCAATCACTTCATCCTGCTGCTCTTTGGTAAGCTTGATAAAGTTCACTGCATATCCCGATACACGAATCGTAAGCTGTGGGTATTTTTCTGGGTGTGCCTGCGCATCACGAAGTGTATCCTGATTTAGCACATTGACATTTAAATGATGCCCGCCTTTTGACATATATCCATCAAGCATCTGCGTTAAATTTGATTTCGCATCATCAGAATTTTTTCCTAATGCATCTGGTACAATACTAAACGTATTTGATATCCCATCCTGCGAATCCATAAATGGTATTTTAGCAACCGATGCCAAAGAAGCTACTACACCATGTGTATCTCTACCATGCATAGGATTACTTCCTGGCGCAAAGGCCTCCCCTCTTTTTCTTCCATCTGGTGTCGAACCAGTATTTTTTCCATAAGAAACATTTGACGTGATAGTTAATATTGAGGTTGTCTGTATCCCTCCACGATAGGTTTGGTTTTCACGAATATAACCCACAAAAAGATGAAGCACCTCTTTTGCAATCTCATCTACCCTGTCATCATCGTTACCGAATTTTGGAAACTCTCCTTCCGTTTCAAAATCAACAGCAATTCCCTGTTCATTTCGAATTGGCTTTACCTTCGCATATTTAATCGCAGATAAGGAATCCGCCACAACAGAAAAACCTGCAATCCCTGTCGCAAACCACCGGTTTATTTTTTTATCATGAAGAGCCATTTCCAACTTTTCATAAGAGTATTTATCGTGCATATAATGAATAATATTTAATGCATTTACATACACCTCCGCCAGCCATTTCATCATATCCTTGTAGGCTTCCATAACCTCTTCATAATCCAGATACTCAGAAGTGATTGGACGAAATTTTGGTCCAACCTGTTTTCCAGACAATTCATCCACGCCACCATTAATCGCATATAATAGACATTTTGCCAAATTGGCACGTGCGCCAAAAAACTGCATTTCTTTCCCAATTCTCATGGATGATACACAGCATGCAATTCCATAATCATCTCCATGCACCACACGCATAATATCATCATTTTCATACTGTATTGCAGAATGCTTAATCGAAATATCCGCACAGAATCTTTTAAAGTTTTCTGGCAGATTCACGGACCAAAGCACGGTTAAATTTGGCTCTGGAGCTGCACCAATATTATTTAAAGTATGCAGATATCTATAGGACATTTTTGTCACTAAATGTCTACCATCCAATCCTACACCTGCAATTGCTTCTGTCACCCAGGTTGGGTCACCTGCAAAAATTGCATTGTATTCTGTCGTTCTAGCAAACTTAATTAGACGAAGCTTCATAACGAACTGATCAACAAATTCCTGAATTTCTTTTTCCTTAAATATGCCCTCCTTTAAATCTCGTTCTGTATATATATCCAAAAATGTCGAAGTACGTCCCAACGACATTGCCGCTCCATTTTGTTCCTTTGTTGCCCCTAGATATGCAAAATATAATGCCTGAATTGCCTCCTGCGTATTCGTCGCAGGTTTACTAATATCACATTCATAGATATGTGCCAATTCCTTTAGCATTTCCAACGCTCTAATCTGTTCTGACAACTCCTCTCTGTCTCGTATAACATCTGGCTCCATCACCTTACCGGTCATATGAAACTGTTCTTTTTTATCTGCAATCAATCTATCCACACCATATAAGGCAACACGACGATAATCTCCTATGATTCTCCCTCGTCCATAAGCATCTGGAAGTCCTGTTATAATATGCGCAGAACGACATGCTCGCATCTCTGGAGTATACACATCAAACACACCTGCATTATGTGTCTTACGATGTGTGTTGAAATTTTCTATTACTTCAGGGTCCACCTTATATCCACTATCCTCACAAGCCTTAATTGCCATACGAATTCCACCATATGGTTGCAAGCTTCTTTTGAATGGTTTATCTGTCTGAAATCCTACAATCTTCTCTCTCGACTTGTCCAAATATCCCGGTCCGTGCGATGTAATCGTTGATATAATTTTCGTATCCATATCCAGCACGCCACCTGCTTCACGTTCTTTCTTAGATAAATCCAATACCATATCCCACAATTTTAGAGTATCATCTGTTGGACCCTCTAAAAAACTTTCGTCACCCTCATATGGATGATAGTTTTTCTGTATAAAATCTCTTACATTAATCTCATTCTGCCAAGTTCCGCCTTGAAACCCTCTCCATGCCTCCTGCATCTTTCTTCTCCTTTCTCATTCTGCACTCTGCCCACAATATACTTTTTATAAATAAAAAAGGACAGATCATTATCTGTCCTTAGTGTGTCCTTTATCTGTGGTAATATTACAATTTAAAGCGGTATCCTACGCCCCAAATAGTCTCAATGTATTGAGGTTTTGATGTATCCATTTCAATTTTTTCTCTTATCTTTTTAATATGCACCGTTACAGTTGCAATATCCCCGATAGATTCCATATCCCAAATTTCGCGGAATAATTCTTCTTTGGTGTACACATGATTTGGATTTTCTGCAAGGAAAGTAAGTAAATCAAATTCCTTCGTTGTAAACTGTTTTTCCTCGTCATTAATCCATACTCGTCTTGCGGTTTTATCGATCTTAATGCCACGGATTTCAATGATGTCATTTTCTACCACACTGCTACCAATCAAACGATTGTATCTTGCCATATGTGCTTTTACACGAGCAACCAATTCACTTGGCGAGAATGGTTTTGTTACATAGTCATCCGCACCCAAACCAAGTCCTCTGATTTTATCGATATCATCTTTCTTTGCAGACACCATAAGAATTGGTGTATTTTTTCTTTCTCGAATTTGTTTGCATATTTCAAAACCATCAATACCTGGAAGCATAAGATCAAGAATAAATAAATCAAATTCCTCTGCCAGCGCTCTGGCAAGACCTGTCATTCCGTCGTTTTCAACTTCTACTTCAAAACCGCTCAATTCCAAATAATCTTTTTCAAGTTCTGCAATTGCAACTTCATCTTCTACAATTAGAATTCTACTCATTTGGTACCTCCTGATATTTGCGGATTACAAAGTACATAATAGTACCTGTACCCTCTTTACTAGTCGCCCAGATTTTTCCACCATGATCTTCGATAATTTTTTTAACAATAGACAAACCGATTCCGCTTCCGCCGGTTGCAGAATTTCTAGACACATCCCCTCTATAAAACCGGTCAAATATGTATGGCAGATCTTTCTGTGGTATCCCTCGTCCATTATCCTCTATCTCTACCTGAATAAAATCACCCACATCTTTAATACGGACATTAATAAAACCATTTGCTTTATTCATATATTTTACAGAGTTTCCTACAATATTATTTACCACTCGACGAAGCTGTTCTGGATCCGCAATAATTACTACATCTCTTTCCGTATAATTATAATAAGCTAGTCCAATTCCTCTTGTCTCCAAATCCACACCGATTTCTTCGATACAATCTGCAAAATACTGCTCAACATTAATCTTTGCAAAATTATATGGTATCTTGTTGGTATCAATTTTAGAATACAAGGTTAATTCATTGATTAAAGTATCCATTTCATTTGCCTTGCTGTATATTGTACGAACATACTTATCTATCTTTTCTGGTGTATTTGCTACACCATCAATAATCCCTTCTGCATACCCTTTTACTGCAGTAATCGGCGTCTTTAAATCGTGAGCAATATTACTAACCAAATCTCGACTCTCTTTTTCAGTCCTAATTTTTTCCTCTGCATTTTCCTTTAGCCTTCGACGCATCTCTTCAAACGTAACACAGAGTTCATTCATCTCATCTTGCTCTGCTCCATCTACATCAATTGAAAAATCCAAATTTCCTTCTTTAATATTTTCTGCCGCAGACTGCAACTTACGAATCGGAGTAACCATACTCTGGTAAATCCACACCATCAGCATTGCCGCTGTTAAAAACAACACCAGAATAACCGATGAAACAATCTCCAGAAAAAGCATTCGCATATCTGGCATAACTTCAATATTCTGAGCAATCATCTGCCACTGCACTTTAAAGAATGCCGCTATTACCAAAAAAGCCAAGAGAATTGGTACAAACATAATAATACAAAATGAAATAACTAATTTTGATTTTAGCTTCATATTTCTCTCCCCGCACAGACCATACACTTAAATCTATGCAAATAAAAAACATGGTATAGTTTTCTCTATTATACCATGTTTCTTTTGTAAACTTATGAAATTTCTATTAATTATTATAAACTTTTAATGCATCTGCCTTGTCTGTCTTTTCCCATGGAAGATCAAGATCTGTTCTACCAAAGTGACCATATGCAGCAGTACCACGATAAATTGGTCTTCTTAAGTCAAGCATCTTGATAATACCTGCTGGACGAAGGTCAAATTCCTTACGAACGATTTCTACTAATTTTTCATCTGAAAGTACGCCTGTACCAAATGTATCTACCATGATAGATGTAGGCTGTGCAACACCGATAGCGTAAGAGAGCTGGATTTCACATCTCTTAGCAAGACCAGCTGCTACGATATTCTTTGCAACATATCTTGCTGCATAAGCTGCAGAACGGTCAACCTTTGTACAGTCTTTTCCTGAGAATGCACCGCCACCGTGACGAGCCATTCCACCATAAGTATCTACGATAATCTTACGACCTGTAAGACCAGCATCACCGTGTGGTCCACCGATTACGAAACGTCCTGTTGGATTGATAAAGAATTTTGTTTCGTTATCAATAAGTTCTGTTGGGAGAATTTCATCAAACACATATTTTTTGATATCTGCATGAATCTGTTCCTGTGTTACATCTTCATCATGCTGTGTAGAAAGTACAACTGCTTCTAAACGTTTTGGTGTACCATTTTCATCGTATTCAACAGAAACCTGTGTTTTACCATCTGGACGAAGGTATGAAAGCGTGCCATCTTTACGAACTTTTGTAAGCTGTAATGCTAATTTATGAGCAAGTGCAATTGGATATGGCATAAGTTCTTCTGTTTCATCACTTGCGTAACCAAACATCATACCCTGGTCACCAGCACCTGTATCTAATTCGTCTGTTAATGTACCTTCTTTTGCCTCTAAAGCTTTATCTACACCCATAGCAATGTCTGCTGACTGCTGATCTAAAGCAACCATAACTGCACATGTATGTCCATCAAAACCAGTCTTAGCATCATTGTATCCAATTTCGTTTACCGTATTTCTTACTATTGTTGGAATATCAAGCTGTGCTTTTGTTGTAATTTCACCTGTTACTAATACAAAGCCTGTACATGCAGCTGATTCACAAGCTACACGGCTCATTGGATCCTGTGCTAAACATGCATCCAAAATAGCGTCTGAAATCGCATCGCACATTTTATCTGGATGACCTTCGGTTACTGATTCTGATGTGAATAATAATTTTTCCATTTGTTTCTCCTTTTTGGTGTTTTGTTTTCGTTAATTGTGAATAAGCCGGTCATAAAATTGTAGACAATTTTATGACTCGCGTTGCTCGTCACATGAAAAGGGATGTAGAGATAAAATAGTTTTTCATCTTTTTATCTCCACATCCCTTTTCACCTGACTCTGCTTATACGCGCAAATCCTCTTATTGTTCGATATACTCGCTCAGGGAGGCACCTTCCAATTTCGGGGTTGCCGTGACTTCTTAGATCCTATGTATCTCCATCACTCTGAATAAGAGAAAAACTACAATATTGAATTTTCATATCTAACTAAAGATACAATACTTTATTTTTAAATGTCTGTCAAGCCCAAATCTGTTGACTTTTCATTGCACAAATTTTATACTTATTCTATATATGTATTTAGGGAGTTTGCAATGATTAAGAAGTTACCAACCAGACAATTAAAAGCGGGAATGATTGCACTTGAGGACATTACAACGCCTCTTGGTCAGGACATCGTACCAGCAGGTACCGAACTTACCAGACAAATTATCAACCGCATGAAATTATATAGCGTAGAGTCTGCACTTGTCGAAGTACCTAACAATGTAATCGACCTAATGCTTACAGAATCTGATTCTAGCGCTAGTACTTCTTCTACACCAAAGACGGTTTATATTCCTGTCCCAACGCCAGCGCCAGAACCAGCTCCTGTGCCAGTTCCTGCTCCTGAGCCTGCACCAGCTGTTATTGAAGAACCAATAGCGAAAGAGCCTGTTGCAGACATGCGTAACACACGAATTCAGGAAATCAAACCTAATTCCCAAAAAATCATTGAATCCAATGAGTTTATGAACTTCCAGATTCAGTATTTATCTACGATCAATGACTTAAAAGATGTTTTTGAAAATGTTTTAAACAACAAAGGCTATCGCATCAATGAACAATCATTGGCTAACAGCATTGCTTCCCTTGTTGTTTCAAGAAATACTATAACGGAATTATTTGATATGTTATATCAAATGCATTCTTTAGATGATTCCATCTACGCACATTGTGTCAATGTTGCGCTTATTGCGCGAATGATTGGCAGATGGCTTCATCTTGATTCACACGAACTCAATATACTTACCTGCTGTGGTTTGTTCCATGACATTGGAAAATTATCCATTTCAGCAGAAGTATTAAATAAGCCTGGTAAACTCACCAACGAAGAATTTGCCATGATTAAAGCACATCCAAAATATGGATATGAATTACTTCGCAATCAGGACATCGATAACCGCATTAAACAATCTGCTTTAATGCACCACGAACGTTATGACGGAAGTGGTTATCCAAATGGTCTTTCTAGTGAATTGTTAATTGACTATGCAATGATTATTGCTATCGCAGATGTGTACGATGCTATGACTGCTGCTCGTTCATACCGCGAACCACTTTGTCCATTCCAAGTAATTGCAAACTTTGAAAAAGAAGGTTTCCAAAAATACCACACCAAATTCCTCTTGGTATTTCTAAACAATATTGCATCTACCTATCAGAGTAACCGCGTTATGTTAAATGATGGACGTGCGTGCAAGATTGTAATGTTAAATAATAATTATCTATCTAGACCTATCATTCAATTTGATAATGGTGAATGTTTAGACTTATCAACAAACAAAGAGTTATACATATCAAAAGTATTATAGACATAATTAAAGGGTATCCTTTCGGATACCCTTTCTTTTTACGATACTCTTAAGATGAACTTCTGAAGTTCTTTTTCAGTTGTTACCTTTTCAATCTTCGCACCAAGTGATGCCAATTTTCCTTCTAAATCTTCGTAACCACGCTGAATATACTGAATATCATCTACAATAGTTACTCCTTCTGCAGCAAGACCTGCAATTACGAGTGCCGCTCCGGCACGAAGGTCTGGTGCATTTACATATGCACCTGTATATTTCTCCACCCCTGAGATAATTGCAATATTACTTTCTACTTTAATATTTGCGCCCATTTTAGTAAGCTCATCTACATATTTGAAACGATTTTCAAAAATACTTTCTGTTACTGTACTTGTTCCTTCTGCAACACCCAATACAACCGCCATCTGTGGCTGCATGTCTGTTGGAAAACCTGGATAATAAAGTGTTGTTACCTGAGTACGATGTAATCTTCCATCTGAAATAACACGTACAGCATCATCAAATTCTTCAATTTCACATCCGGTTTCAAGCAATTTTGCTGTAGTTGCTTCCAAATGTTTTGGAATAACATTTGTTACCATTACATCTCCACCAGTTGCAGCAACTGCACACATAAATGTACCTGCTTCAATCTGATCTGGAATAATAGAATATTCGGCTTTATGTAATTTTTCCACACCCACGATACGAATTACATCTGTACCTGCACCACGGATGTTTGCACCCATACAGTTTAAGAAGTTTGCCACATCTACAACATGTGGTTCCTTTGCAGCATTTTCGATAACAGTCTTGCCCTCTGCAAGTGCTGCGGCCATCATAATATTGATTGTTGCACCTACTGATGCCTTATCTAAATAGATGTGATTTCCCATTAAATGTTCCGCTTCTGCTTTAAAGAAACCATGCGCAATTTCTACATTGGCACCCATAGCCAAGAAACCTTTTTTATGAAGGTCAATTGGACGACTTCCGATGTCACAACCACCTGGAAGTGCAACTTCTGTTCTTCCATACTTACCGAGCAATGCACCAATCAAATAGTAAGATGCTCTAATTTTACGAATGTATTCGTTGTCAACTTTTACATCATTAATAAAAGAACCATTAATTTTAACTTTATGGTCATTTACACGTTCTACTCTTGCGCCAATGCCTTCAATTGCCTGTAAAAGCACATTAATATCTCTAACATTTGGCAGGTTTTCGATTGTAACTGTTTCGTCTGTCATAATTGCAGCCGCCAAAATAGGAAGCGCTGCGTTTTTTGCACCACCGATTTCAACTTCACCATATAAAGGATTGCCACCTTTAATTACGTACTGTTCCATCTTTCACCTCAACAAATTATGTCCTGACTATAAATACAAACACGTTATTATATGCGTCTTCACAAACTTTTGTCAAGAAAATATTATCTCTTATATACTATTCAATATTTTCCTATTTGTTATTCAAACTTTCTAATTTCTCTATTAAAAGTTCTACCGTCTGTTCTACACCAAGCCCCTCTTCTGAAACACTAACATCTGCATATTGCTCATACAGAGGAATTCTTTCCATATACAAATCGTAAAGGGTTTGTCCATCTTTTAAAACGACGCCTCTTCCTTTGATATCCGAGAGTCGTCTTTCTAATACCGAAAATGGTACTTCCAAATATACCACTGTCCCAATTGATTTTAGATGCTCCATAGCCTCCTGACCATATACAACACTTCCACCAGTTGCAATAATTGTCTTTGAACAGTCGATGCTGGCATTTACTCGGTTCTCCACTTCGATAAAACCATCCGCACCTGCTTCCGCAATAATTTCTCTTAGAAGCTTACCTTCTTGTTCCTGAATAAGCAAATCTGCATCCAAAAACTGGTATCCCATTACCTTGGCCAAAATAACACCTACCGTACTTTTTCCTACTCCCGGCATGCCGATAAGAACAATGTTATTTTTCTTGCTCATTTTTATTCACTTTCTGTATTATCTATATCTTCTGTTGATTCTTCAATCTGTGTAAATACATTGTGGAAATCAATTTTTGCCACGACAGATTCGTCCACTGTCCATCCATCATTTTCCTGCCAAGCCGTTAATACCTTTTCATAAAGCTCTGCTTCACGCTGTGCAATGATAGACTGGCGATTGCTTTCTGTTGCGTCTTTATCTGTATCTGCATCAATTCTTGCAACGTAAAGTGCTGTTTCTGTTTCAATAACGCCTGAAACTTCACCTTCTTTTAATGAATCCATTGCAGATAGAAGTGTTTTATCAATTGTAGTATCACCTTTTTTATATGCACTTGCTGTGGCTGTATATCCTAAGCCTTCTGCTGCTTCTTCTAAAGTTTTTGTAGCCACCTGATCAGCAAGCTCTTTTGCTGTTTCTTTTAATACTGCAACTTCGGCATCCGTATATTCTACAAATTGATAGCTTTCATCATATTCACCATCAATGTTAATGGTTACTAAACTATATCCACGCATATTTGCTTCTTCATCACTTACATTTGTGTCAGCATCTACCACAATTGCATTATACATTTTTGCTTGAATTGTATAAAGTGTAAGTACTTCTTCTACGATTTGCTGCGAAGCACCAAGTTCTGCAATAGCACTTTCTGAATTTGCTGCTAAAAATGCACTTGCCGCTTCTTTGATTGCTGTTTCATCTTCTGTTGTAATCTCTACACCATAATCATCCATATGATTTTTTAATGTATAAAGATCATGTAACAACTGCATTGCAGAATCTTTAAAATCATCTTCTAATGTAGTTCCATTTCCATACAAATCAGTACTCCAGGTCATGCCGTACATTGCATACATATCTTCCACACTAGCTTTTTGATATTTTACCAAGAAATTGGCAACACCATAATCAACCGTTTCGTCTCCTAAAGTCGCCACTGTATCTTCTGGATTAGCACCACATCCTGTAAATGCTGATAAACAAAGTGCTCCCGCAAGCAAAAGAGCAACGAATTTCTTAATACTCATAATTCCTCCTAAAACAAGGCATAGTAAGCCTTTTATCAACTTATAATTATAGAACTTTTTTTCTCATCTAGCAAGGCTTTTCTTCCTTATTGAATATGCGCTTCCACAAGCAGGGATAATCCATCCAAAAGGCTTTTCAATACCTCTAGCACGTCTTTACCTTTTTCTTTCGAATTTACATTTAATGTATATACAAAATAAGGATTATTAGCATCCGCTGTAAACTTCAAAAATGGAGCATACTTTTGTACCACTTCTGGTATCATCATTGGATTGATTTTTGCCTTTTCATACATGACAAGTTTTAAGTCATTCCCTTTTTGACCCACTTCTTTGATATACAAACTATGCGCATAGAATTTAAGTCTTGCAATCGTAAGAAGGTTTTGTACCGACTTCGGTGGTTCTCCAAAACGATCAATAAGCTCCTCAAGCATCTCTTCTGTCTCTTCCTCAGTTTCGATACCCGCAATACGTTTATATACATCTAGTTTTTGTAATTCATTTGAGATATAGGTTGGTGGAATATAAGCATTGGTGTTGATATCGATGGCGGTATCAAATTTCTCTTCCACTACATCACCTTTGGCTTCTTTTACCGCTTCATTTAACATTTTGCAGTACAAATCATAACCAACTGCTTCCATATGTCCACTCTGTTCTGCCCCAAGCAGATTTCCTGCACCACGAATTTCCAAATCGCGCATCGCAATCTTAAAGCCACTGCCAAGCTCTGAATACTCTTTCATGGCAGCTAGTCTTTTCTCCGCTACTTCTTTTAACAGTTTATTGCGTCTGTACATAAGGAATGCATATGCCGTACGATTCGAACGTCCCACTCGGCCTCGAAGCTGATACAACTGTGACAAGCCCATGTTATCCGCATCATGAATAATCATCGTATTTACATTCGAAATATCAAGCCCGGTTTCTATAATGGTAGTAGAAACCAATACATCAATTTCACCATTAATGAAACGATACATGATTTTTTCCAACTCGTGTTCTTTCATTTGTCCGTGTGCAAATGCTACATTTGCTTCTGGCACAAGTGCTTGTATCTTAGTGGTAACCTCATCGATATCTTTTACTTTATTATAGACATAGAACACCTGACCATCTCGAGCAAGTTCACGATTGATTGCCTCACGCACCATTTCCTCATTATATTCAAGCACATAAGTCTGAATAGGCAGACGATCCATAGGCGGCTCTTCTAATACACTCATATCACGAATACCAATAAGGCTCATATGAAGTGTTCTTGGAATCGGTGTCGCAGTTAAAGTAAGCACATCCACGTTGGTTTTTAACTGCTTAATCTTTTCTTTGTGTGCTACGCCAAAACGCTGTTCTTCATCAACAACCAAAAGTCCTAAATCTTTAAATTCGACATCTTTTGACAAAATTCGATGTGTTCCGACAACAATATCCACTTGGCCTTTCTTAAGACCTTCTACTGTCTTTTTCATCTCAGAAGAACTTCGAAAACGACACATCAAATCTATATTCACAGGAAAGTCCTTCATACGCTGTGAAAATGTATTGAAAATCTGCTGTGCCAAAATTGTAGTTGGCGCAAGATACGCTACCTGTTTTCCTTCCTGCACAGCTTTAAAGGCAGCACGAATTGCAACCTCCGTTTTACCATATCCAACATCACCACATATTAAGCGATCCATAATTTTTGTACTTTCCATATCACGCTTGGTATCTTCAATCGCAAGGAATTGATCCTGCGTCTCTTCAAATGGGAAAAGTTCCTCAAATTCACGCTGCCATACCGTATCTGGTCCATATACAAAGCCATTCTTTTCTTCACGCAATGCATAGAGTTTTACCAAATCTGCCGCAATTTCCTTTACTGCTCCACGTACTTTTGTCTTGGTCTTTGTCCATTCCTGTCCACCAAGTCGATTCAATTTTGGCTTCTTTGCATCCTTACCTGCATACTTTTGAATCATCTCAAGCTGCGTTGCTAATATATAAAGGTTAGAGCCACCAGCATATTCTATCTTAATGTAATCCTTTAATATCTTATCTACTTCTATCTTTTCAATACCTTTATACACGCCGAGGCCATGATTCTCATGCACGACATAATCCCCTACGTTTAAATCCGTAAAGTTCTGAATCTTTTCTCCTTCGTAGTTTCTGTGACGCTTTTTCCTTTTTTTCTCACCGCCAAAAATATCCGTTTCCGTAATTACTGCAAACTGTAAAATTGGATATTCATAGCCGCGACGTACTTTTCCGAAACACACCATAATCTGTCCGTCTAAAAGCTCATGATTATAGTCTTCCGTATAGAAACTACTGAGTCCTTCATTCAGTAAATCTTCTGCAAGTCTCTTTGCTCTGGTTCTTGATCCAGATAAAAGCACCACTTTATATTTATTCTTTTTGTAACTTTTTAAGTCCTTTACCAAAAGTTCAAAACTATTATTATAGGCATTTACACTCTTCACATGAATACCAAATACGCCCTGCTGTTTAAATCCATTTGGCTTTGCATCCAGTGCAGCAAAGGATATGCATGCATACTGCTGACATTTTCCTATAATCTCTTTTTCCAAAAAGAGTTCTTTCATCTGTCCAGGAACAATATATCCTTTTTCCAGACGATGCTTCATACTCTCTGAAAATTCAATCTCTGTCTGCTTTCCTCGTTCTACACAGCGAGTCAACTCGTCAAACAATATAAATGTATCCTCCGGATTAAAATAATCCAAAAGCCCTTTTCTGCTTTCGCAAAAATAAGACAGATACGCATCCATCCCTGCATAAATAGAAAGCTCGCCCCACTCTTCTGCTTTTTCTTCTGCCATAGAAAGCATACGGTGAGCCTCTTCTGTTTTCATTTCCTTACGAAGTTTTTCAGAAGTTTTCTTCGCTTCTACTAATAATTTTTCAATTCCCGCTCGTTTTTCTTCTTCTGTAAGCACCAGCTCACAAGCTGGATATATTCGGATATCCTCTATATTTTCAATCGACTTTTGGCTTTCTGTATCAAAAGTACGAATCGTGTCAATCTCATCGCCCCACATCTCAATACGCACTGGGTTTTCTTCGGTCAATGGAAAGATATCTAAAATTCCACCACGAAGTGCAAACTGTCCCATCGTTTCTACTTGGTATTCCTTTTCATAACCCATACGCACAAGCTGCGCCATTACTTCATCTAAGACAATCTCATCGCCCGGCTTAAGAGTAAGCACAGAACCCCAAACATTCTCTGGCGGTGCCTGTGTATTCATAAGTGCATCAACGGTTGTAATGACCGTCACATGTTCTTTTTCACAAATCTTTTTAAGGGCACGAATTCTTTCTGCTGTCAGAACATTTCCTCGAATATCTGATTGATAAAAAAGTACATCCTTTGCAGGATAATACACAACATCTGCATCAAAAAAGCGATAGTCCTCATAGAGTTCTTTCGCCTTTTGTTCATGAAAAGTAACGATGATAGTGTTTTTTCTACCACCGCTGCATGCATACATCATATGTGGTTTTTGCGCATCAATACACCCTGTCACCGAGTATAGACCTTTTTCTTTTTTTGCAGATTTTAACATATCAGAAAAACCACTTAGGTTTTCCAACGGTTCTAAAAATGTCTTCACAATCTACTCCTGCTTTTTTGCATTAAAATCATTCATTGCTTTTGCCACATCACCTTGAGCCATAAGCGCTGCTGCAGAGATAACATCCGGCATAATCTCTTTTAATTTTACTTTGTCATCCTCTGAAAAATGCCCCAATACATAATCTGCCAAATCCCATCCGCTTGGTTTTTCACCCACACCGATTTTAATTCGCATAAACCCTTGTGTGCCCGTGTGTGCAATCAAACTCTTGATACCATTATGTCCTCCTGCACTTCCTTTCCTGCGAATACGGATATTTCCCGGAGCAAGACTGATATCATCATAAATAACCATCATTTCTTCTTCTGGATCGAGTTTATAGAAATTCATTACATCGCCTACACTTTCACCACTTAAATTCATATAAGTCTGTGGCTTAACCAGCAATACTTTTATCCCTTCTATTACACCCGTTCCACAAAGTGCCTTATGTTTTTTTTCATTGATAGAAATCCCATACTTTTCAGCCAATGCGTCAATTGCCATAAAGCCTACATTATGTCTTGTGTTTTCATATTTTTTTCCTGGATTTCCTAAACCTACTATTACAAACATCTATTTCTCCCTTAAAAACCCTCGCTTCTTCGGCGAGGGTTTTTCTTAATTTTCTACATCGATTTCTTCTTTGTATTTTTCAAGTATCAAATTCTGAAGTTGTTCTCTCGTAGCAGAATTGATTGGATGTGCAATATCGCGATACTCGCCATCACTTGCCTTACGACTTGGCATTGCGATAAACAACCCCTTCTCACCTTCAATTACCTTGATATCATGCACTACAAATTCGTTTTCAATCGTAATTGATACCACTGCTTTCATCTTACCTTCTTTTTCTACTTTGCGAATACGTACATCTGTGATCTGCATACTCAAGCCCCCTTTACAATGCTACACACAACCTCCGCCGAGATGAAGATCCATTGGACATTCACGCCGGCATGCTTGTGCAACGTAATCACATTATATTTTCCCCTATTTATACTTTAATTATAACCACTTCTTGTTTGCAAATCAATGGTTTCGAGTTATAATAAGTAAGAACAAACTAAAATTTAGGAAGGAAGTCTTTATGTATACATTAAATTTTAACGAACCTATCCATGTTCACTTTATGGGAATCGGTGGTATCAGCATGAGTGGACTTGCAGAAATTCTCTTAAAAGAAGGGTTTACCATTTCTGGTTCAGACATGAACAAATCCTCACTTACTACACAGTTAGAAGAAAAAGGTGTAAAAGTATATTATGGACAGGTAGCCTCAAACATCACCTCGGATATCGACTTAGTTGTATACACAGCCGCAATCCGTGAAGACAACGAAGAATGGATTGCTGCAAGGAATGCTTCTATTCCTATGCTTACCCGAGCACAGCTTCTTGGTCAGATTATGGATAATTATAAAAAGTCCATCGCTGTATCTGGCACACATGGAAAAACCACTACAACCTCTATGATTAGCCAGGTACTTCTTGAAGCAAATACGGATCCTACCATTACCGTTGGCGGTATTCTTTCCGCTATTGATGGCAATCTTCGCGTAGGCGAATCGGAAGTTTTTATTTCAGAGGCTTGTGAGTATACCAATAGTTTCTTAAACTTCCGTCCAAAATACAGCATTATCTTAAATGTAGAAGCAGAACACTTAGATTTCTTTAAAGACTTAGAGGATGTACGTAATTCCTTCAAGAAATTTGCAGCAAACACTCGTGCCAATGGTGCAACCATCATCAATGGTGAAATTGAAAACTACGAGGAACTTGTTGCAGAGCTTCCTCACAAGGTAATTACTTATGGTATGGATTCACGCTTTGATTATTATACAGAGGATATTTCATTTGATGATAATGCTTGCGGCATCTTCTCTATTATGCATCAAGGCCAAGAAGTTATGAAAGTACATTTAAATGTTCCTGGTATGCACAACGTATCCAATGCACTTGCTACAGTCGCTCTTGCAGAGCTAATGGAACTTCCTCAGGAAGAAGTTATCGTTGGGTTACGTAAATTCGGTGGTGCAAATCGTCGCTTCCAGTACAAAGGAAAATTAGATGGCATTACCATTATTGATGACTATGCACATCATCCAACCGAAATTCAGGCAACGCTTTCAGCTGCTGCAAACTATACACACGAACGTCTGGTGCTCGTATTCCAGCCGCACACCTACAGCAGAACCAAAGCATTCTTACAAGAATTTGCTGACGTTTTGTCTCAGGCAGACATTCTCGTACTTGCAGACATTTATGCTGCACGCGAAAAGAACACCCTTGGGATTAGTTCCAAAGATTTACTCAATTTAGTAAAAGAAAAAGGCACCGAATGCTATTACTTCCCTTCATTTGAGGAAATTGAAAAATTTTTATTAAAAAATTGTATGAACGGTGACCTGTTGATAACTATGGGGGCAGGAAACGTTGTAGAAATAGGCGAATCACTCCTAGGCAAATAGTTGTCCACATTATCCACATTGCAATGGTTGATTTTATCCCATTGCAATGTGGATTTTTTTACCAGTCGAAAAACCCAGAAAATAGGGGGTTTTTGATTTTTTATCCACGTTATCCACAATATGCACGCAAGCCCAAAACCCAGTAAAATCAAGGGTTTGCAGACTTTTAGGGGCTTCCATTTCTAAATTAGTTATGCTATACTGAGTCACAGGCTTGAGAAGTAAGTTACACCTCAGTCATTGTGTCGAAAGAGGGGTTAGAAATGTCAAAGATTAAGTTATTAAGCGATTATCCACACAACCACATAAGTGTACCACGTGTGTTTATCGATAAATATATGGCAGACGCCAATGGGGAATTTGTTAAAGTATATCTCTTCTTATTGCGTTGCATGGGTTCTTCTGCATCGTCAGACTGCTCCATCTCTGCAATTGCAGATCACTTTAACTATACCGAAAAAGATATTTTACGTGCACTTAAATACTGGGAAAAAGTTGGTGTAATTGGCCTAGAATTAAATTCAAACAACCAATTAACCGGCTTGTGCTTCAAGGACTTAACTGGTGGTGTTCAGCTTAGCAGAGTTTCTGCTGAAAAAGAAATCAGCATTGCAAATACAGTTGTCTCAGAAGCTCCAGTTGTAGAATCTTTTAGTGCTGTTGCACCAAAGGCTACCAAGACAAAGAAAGCACCTTCTAGCAAAAAACGTGAATATACTTTGGACGAAATAAAAGAATTTCATAATAATCATGAAGTTTCTGAACTACTGTTCATTATTGAAACTTATTTAAAACATCCATTAAACTCAACCGAGATGAATACCGTATTCTTCTGGTATGACGCATTAAAATTTTCAGGTGAACTAATCGAATACCTAGTAGAATATTGTATCACCAATGGACATGCCAGCCTTCGCTACATGGACAAGGTTGCTCTTGGATGGGCCGAAAATGGAATTGATTCTATCGAAAAAGCCAAAGAACAAGTTTCTATCCGTTCCAAAGCTTATTACAGCATTATGAAAGCTTTTGGTATCAGCGGACGCAACTTAGCCGATTCTGAAATGGAATTTGTCAACAAATGGTCAAAGGACTACGCTTTCGATATCGAGATTATTCAGGAAGCCTGCAAACGAACCATTTCCGCAACCTCAAAACCAAGCTTTGAGTATGCAGATTCCATTTTAACCAATTGGCATAATAACAATGTACATACCTTAAAAGATATCGCTGCTTTAGATGAAGTATTTAACAAAAGCAAACGAACAACTACTCCACCTGTACCAGCAGCACCAAAGCGCAACAAATTCAACAACTTTGAACAGCGCAACTATGATTTTGATAAATTAGAAAAAGTATTACTTACTACTTCTATTTAATACCCACGCACAAATGACACACTTCATTTGTCATACGGAGGATATTTATGGCATTAAGCAACGCTCAATATGATGAAATTATGCGCGGTTATCAAAGCAGACAACTTCACAACCGCCATCTTTCACAGAAACGCATGGAAGAAGCTCTTATAAAACTACCAGAGCTTAAAACCATAAATGAACAGATTGCTTCTTATTCTGTAGAAGCAGCAAGAAAAAAATTAGATGATGATGATTTAAGTTATCAGTTATTAAAAAAGAAAATTCAAGACCTAAAAAAAGAAAAGACCACCTTGATTTCAAAAGCTGGTTTTCCAGCAGATTATTTTGACCCAATCCATACTTGTGCTCACTGCAAAGATACTGGTTACATCGATGGTGAAAAATGTCCTTGCTTTAAACAGGAAATTATCAATGTTGTATATTCTCAATCAAACATCCGAGAAATTCTTGGAAGAGAAAACTTCCAGACATTTTCTTATGATTACTATTCCGATGATGAGATAAATCCAGCAACAGGGCTTTCCGCCCTCGACACTGTACAGCGCGCAGTAACCGAGTGCCAGCACTTTATCAATGATTTTGATAACAAGCCAAAGAATCTGTTTTTCTACGGCGATACCGGTGTTGGTAAAACTTTTCTTTCCAACTGCGTAGCAAAAGAGCTATTAGAAAAAGGATATTCTGTAATTTACTTTACAGCCTTTCAATTATTTGATATATTGAGCAAAGGTGTGTTTTCAAAAGATGCAGATGCCATCGCTGCACACCAAAACATTTTTGATTGTGATTTGCTGATTATTGACGACTTGGGAACCGAATTTTCAAATTCGTTTACTTCCTCACAATTATTTTTGTGTGTAAATGAAAGAATTCTTCGTCAGAAATCTACCATTATTTCAACTAATTTGAACATGAACAATTTGGTGGACCTTTATTCTGAACGAACCCTGTCAAGAATTTCCAGCAATTACTCCATCATCAAATTGTTTGGTGATGATATACGCATCAAAAAAAGACAGATGCGCTAAAACATTTTAAATTATTTTTCTTACGGAGGACCCCCATGCCAAACGATGAAAGAATTTTAGAAACAATTCCAAGTGGAATCTTAGGCCTTGTTCCTACAAAAAGCTGTACCGAACTCGGTGCCAAAGTAGACAAGTATCTTGCTGCTTGGAGAGAAAACCGCGAACATGAGCACAAACATGATGCAGCATTCAAAGATTATCACAAAGATAGTTATGTAATCTCTGTATCAAACCCACGTTTCGGTTCAGGTGAAGCAAAATGTGTAATCAACCAGTCAATCCGTGGTTTAGATTTATACATTTTAGTAGACGTAACAAACTGGAGCTTAACTTACAAACTTTGCGGACACGAAAACCACATGTCTCCAGACGATCATTATTCAGATTTAAAACGTATTATTGCAGCTTGTGGCGGAAAGGCTAGAAGAATTACAGTAATCATGCCATTCCTTTATGAAAGCCGTCAGCATAAACGTTCTGCTCGTGAATCCTTAGACTGTGCATTAGCACTTCAGGAATTAGTAAACATGGGTGTAGATAACATCATCACATTTGATGCTCATGACCCACGTGTTCAGAACGCAATCCCTCTTCGTGGTGGTTTTGAATCTGTACAGCCTATTTACCAGTTCATCAAAGGCATGTTAACAAATGTAAAAGACATTCAAATCGATCCAGAACATCTTATGGTAATCAGCCCTGACGAAGGCGCAACAGGACGTGCTATTTACATGGCAAACGTACTTGGCGTAGATATGGGTATGTTCTACAAACGTCGTGATTACAGCCGCATCGTAGATGGCCGCAATCCAATCGTAGCACACGAATTCTTAGGACAGGATTTATCCGGAAAAGATGTTATCATTGTAGATGATATGATTTCTTCTGGTGAAAGTATGATTGATACTGCAAGAGAATTAAAGAAACGTAATGCAAACCGAATCTTTGTATGTTCTACTTTCGGTCTTTTCACAAATGGTCTGGCATCATTTGACAAAGCATACGAAGAAGGACTTATCTATCGTGTAGTAACAACAAACTTAACTTACCAGACTCCAGAACTCCTTTCTAGAGAATACTACATCAATTGTGATATGAGTAAATATATTGCATATATCATAGATACATTAAATCATGATGCATCTATCAGTGATTTATTAAATCCATATGACAGATGTCAGCGTGTAATTGAAAAATACAAAGCAGATCCTTACAGCCTTATCTAAGACTGCTAAGAAATAGACAACTTCGCGGTTTATTACAACTGCGTTCCAAATCAAAAAAGAAGTGCGGCTTATGTCGCACTTCTTTTTTTGATTTCTTTACTCAAATATTCTTCAAAAACTTCTGTAACTACCGGACGTGAGAAATAATATCCTTGCAAATAACAATTCTTAAACTGTCGTAAAAATTCTACCTGAGATAAAATTTCCACCCCTTCTACTACTACTTTTAAATCCATACTTTCTGCTAATTCAATTAATGCTTTTAAAATCTGACGGCTCTTTTCCTGCTCACCATCTAAGAATTTCAAATCCATTTTCAGAATATCTAGTGGCATTTCCTTTAACATATTAAGAGAAGAATAGCCACTGCCGAAGTCATCCATTGCAATTTTAAAACCTTCTTTCTGAAGCTGTCGAATCATTACATAAATATTATCGGAAGCATCTCCACAGATTGACTCTGTAATTTCTAACTCAATATCCTCTGTCGTTAAATCATACTTCGCAATTAATTCATGCAGTTTATTTATCAACTCACTGCCATAGAAGTGGGCCCTTGACACATTCACGGAAATCGGTACTGTCTGAATTCCCTTGTCCTTTAACATTCTCTGCAAACGACACGCCTCTTCCCACACAAAGTAATCAAGCTGGATAATAAATCCATCTTTTTCAAACACGTTAATAAACACACCAGGTGATATGATACCCTTTTGCGGATGCTGCCATCTAACCAGCGTCTCACCACCAACAATTTCACCCGTTTGTGGATGATATTTTGGCTGTACTACAATATAGAATTGGCGCTCCTCCAGTGCTTTTTCCATATCTTTTTCAAGTTCTTGCTCTTCCATTATATGTCGACGTTCTTCCTCATCATAAAAGTGAATATACTCTTGATAATGATATGGCTTATTATGCGCCGCTATAAACGCTCTGTCACACATTACATTGACCGGCATATTCTTTTTATCTTCCACAAAGAAAACACCATATACTACGCGTATATCCATTTCATCCAGGAACGTCTTAAAATGGCTTGGCAGAGTGATTTCATCAAATTCATTTTTAGGCATGCACAAATAATAATGATCTGCCATAAAACGGGCTAAAATCATATCATGATGTGTGTCTAAGGCCTGCATTTGCTCTGCAACATCTTTTAAC
>JAFQWG010000044.1 GCA_017407605.1 Agathobacter sp.
CACTTTTAAGGTTTACACCTACTTCGTTGGCACATTCCTGTTTGAAGCGGTTCATTGCTTCAGATTTTTTTGAACTTGAGTTGTTGTTTGAATTACTCATTGACGTTCACCTCCTTTACAACGTTTAATTTGTGCAATCTGCAAAAAAATATGTCATTTGGAGGTTGACAATTAATGGCAGTAGATTTTTACTAGAATATAGAAATTTTTATTTTGATTTTATTTTGTGTTTGGAGGCAAAATTTATGATAGAAAAATTATTTGAAGAATTATCTGCATTACCAGAAATTGAAGCAATCGCATTAGGTGGTTCACGAGCAGGAGAAGTGTATGATGAGAAGTCGGATTATGATGTGTATTTGTATTGCACTTCTGCGATAGATGAAAATGTACGACGAGGAATATTGGAAAAATATTGTTCTTATATGGAAATGGGAAACGCGTTTTGGGAATTAGAAGATAATGCTGTTTTAAACAATGGAATTGATATGGATATTCTTTATCGTAATTTGGATGATTTTACAAATGGTCTTGCAGCGGTGGTGGAAGGATATCAGGCATATAATGGCTATACTACTTGCATGTGGCATAATTTACGCACCTGCAAAATTATATACGACAGAGATGGCCGTCTGCAGGCTGTGAAAGCACGTTTTGATGTACCATATCCAAAGCAGTTGAAAGAAAATATTATAGATAGAAACATGAACCTTTTATCTGGGGTAATGCCAGCATATAATTTTCAAATTGCAAAAGCGGTTGAGAGGAAAGATTTGGTAAGTGTTTGCCATCGCACTGCTGCGTTTATGGAATCCTATTTTGATATTATCTGGGCGATGAATGAATTGACTCATCCGGGAGAAAAGCGACTCGTTTCTCTTTGCCAGAAACAGTGTAAGATTTTACCGGCCTATTTTGAGGAGAATATCAATCAGTTGTATGCAGATTTGTTTACGAATTTAGATAAAGTGAATGAAGATGTAGAACGTATTGTTGGAGAGCTAAAGAAGGTGGTGTGAGCTTGGAAATAAACGTGCTCACAGCCTTAAAAGAGAAGTGTGAAGAACTTGATGTATTTGGGGTAAAAAGGAGAAGTTGATGAAAAAAGTTGGAATTGTGTGCTGTTCTAACGGACAAAGAAGAGCAAATGAAAATGACATAGAAATATTGAAAAGTACATTACAGAATATTGGTTTGGAAGCCTTATTTAGTGATTACATATATGAAAAAGATGGCATTTCATGTGGCAGTGCAAAAGAACGAGCACAGGCGCTTGTGGATTTTTATGTAAAAGATGAAATCTCAGAAATTTTTGATATTTCTGGCGGAGACCTTGCAAATGGAGTGTTACCATATTTGGATTATGATATGATTGCAAAGTCCGAGAAAAAGTTTTGGGGATACAGTGATTTGACAACTGTACTAAATGCTATTTATGCCAAGACAGGAAATGCATCTGTGTTGTATCAGGTTCGAAATCTTGTTTATCAGCATAGGAGACAGCAACTTGCTGATTTTACGAATACAGTGATAGAAAATGGTGGTGATTTGTACCAGATTGACTATCGTTTTGCACAAGGGAATAAAATGCAGGGTGTCGTGGTAGGTGGAAATATCCGCTGCTTTTTGAAACTGGCAGGAACGGAGTATATGCCAGACTTGACAGATAAGATTTTATTGTTAGAAAGTTATTCTGGTACAGTTTCTAAAATGGAAACCTATCTGTGCCAGTTGCAGCAGTTGGGTGCATTTGACAAGGCTGCAGGTATTCTTCTTGGTACATTCACCGAAATGGAAGAGAAGGAATGCGTTCCAAGTATGGTAGAACTTGTGCAAAGAATGGTTGGAAAAAATATGCCGATTGCCGTTACCAAGGATATCGGACATGGGACGGATGCAAAAGCAATTGTGATTGGGAAAGAGTATAGCTTTTAATTATCAGGAATTGTAGATATGGAATGACATACCTGTCTCGGAATTTATAAGAATGAAAGGGAAACAAAAATATGTTAGATAAAAGTGTTCAAGATGAATTGGTTAAAAAAGGCCGTGCCTTTATCAAAGGATATCGTTCCGATGATCCATATGAAGAAGATTTTGAATCCGACCAGGATTTGAAACGTCCACAGCCGCCTCTAGTGAAGCATGCGATGCGCCCAGAGTTAGATAGGATTATGCTTCCAAAGGATTTTGAGAATTTAGAGCATCGCAAAGATTTAATAGGTGTGATTCGAGACCGTAAGAGTTCTAGAATATACACACAGGAAGAGATGACATTAGAACAGTTGTCATTTTTACTCTGGGCGGCACAGGGAGTAAAGGATATCAGGGGAAAATCTTATGCAACGCTTCGTACGGTTCCATGTGGTGGAGCAAGACATGAGTTTGAGACGTACTTGTGCGAAATATTACAGGATTAAAAGCTGGCAAGTATCACTATCTTCCATTGGAACATGCATTAGAATTTCTTGGTGAAGTGGAAAATATGGAAGATGTAATTACAGAAACACTTTCTGGACAGAGCTGGGCTGCAAAAGCAAATGTGGTGTTTTACTGGACTATCGTTCCTTACCGTGCTGAATGGAGATATGGCATTTATGCACACCGTGTAGCTTTAATTGATGTCGGACACGTTGGACAGAATTTGTATCTGGCAGCTACTGGAATTGGTGTTGGTGGATGTGCAATCGCAGCTTTTCAGGATGAGATATGCAACAAAATTTTCGAGTTGGATGGAGAAGAGGAGTTCGTGGTTTATACCATGCCAGTTGGTACAATTCGTGAATCAGATAAAAAAGAGGAACAGGCATTTTATCAGTTTGTAGAGGATGAAGGGCTGTAAGATTTAGATAAACTTGAATTTGGTGGTGAGAGTATGAAAGATGTTATTAAAAATTGGAAAGGTATTTTATTATGCTTTGCGATTGCAGTTCCATCATGGTTTTTGGGAAAGCAATTTGAAATTATTGGTGGTGCTGTAATTGCGATTATTGCTGGTATGATAATCACTTTGTTTTGGAAAGAGAAAGGTGTATTTGAAGGAGGTATCAAATTTACTTCCAAGAAAATATTACAATGGGCAGTTATATTGCTTGGATTTGGTTTAAACTTGGGTGTGGTATATCAGACGGG
>JAFQWG010000045.1 GCA_017407605.1 Agathobacter sp.
GATTTGGTACTTTCGAAGTTTCTGAAAGAGCAGCTAGAACAGGTAGAAATCCACAGACAGGTGCTGAAATGACTATCGCAGCTTCTAAAGCTCCAAAATTCAAAGCTGGTAAAGCTTTAAAAGATTCTTTAAACTAATTTTAAGTTTGTGAAAACATGACTGCCGTACCAATGGGTGCGGCAGTTTTTAAGATTTAAGAGGTAATTATGAGATTAGATAAGTTTCTAAAAGTATCTAGATTAATCAAAAGAAGAACCGTGGCAAACGAAGCTTGTGATGCAGGCCGTGTGAGTGTGAATGGAAAAGAAGCGAAGGCGTCTGTTAATGTAAAGGTTGGAGATATTATTGAGATTGCATTTGGACAAAAAACAGTAAAGGTGCGAGTTTTAGATATCCAGGACACTACAAAAAAAGACGAAGCGAAAGATTTATTTGAGTATGTATCATAAAGATGAAGACCTCCTAATATAGTGTGTATATAGGAGGTTTTATTTATGGAAGAAAATAAAAGTATAAAGTCACATAAAATTGTATTAAGTAACAGGAAAGCAGGTAGTTTTACAGGGATATTAGATGTGATATCATTTGATATTTCGGAGATTCTATTGGAAACCGAACAGGGGATGTTGCATGTGAAAGGCAATGACTTGCATGTTAACCGTCTTAATTTAGAAAAAGGAGAGGTGGATATCGAGGGTAGCATTGACGCTTTTTCGTATTCACAGATTCCAACTAGTTTAAAAAAGGGTGAGAGCTTTTTAGGAAAGATTTTCAAATAGTACAAGATATAATAATGGTTGAAAATACATAACAAAAACGATACAATGATTAGGATAAAAGCAAGTGAGGTACTTCAATGGGTTCAAAGCGACGTAAGGGTGGACGCAACACTGGTGCAATGAGTGTTGTCTTTATTGTAATTGTGTTTGTAGTAGTTATGTCCATTCAGATTCTGAAATTGAAAGAAAAAGATAAGCTGCTTCTGGAACGTGAGCAGACGCTACAAGAGCAGCTTGCACAGGAAGAACAGAGAGCAGAAGAGTTAAAAGATCTGGATTTATATACCAGATCTATGGAATACATAAAAGAAATGGCAAACAAGATGGGACTTGTTTTTGAAAACGAAATTATATTTAAGGAAAGCGGCGAATAATTTTATTTGTCGCTTTTTTGTCGAAAAAATCCCAAAAACAGAGCGCTATTTCGACAAAGTTTTTAAGTACAAGCCTCTATAATTGCAGATAAAACATTATTTTTGTAAAAGAATAATTTGGTTGCAAGAATTGGAGGTTGTTATGAAACAGAAACGAGAGTTTAGGGAGTTGGTAAAAGAACTGTTAAAAGGGATACTAGCATTTTTATGCGGTTATATAGACATTATGGGGGTATATCCTTTGGTGCCGGCATACTTTGCTGTGTGTAGCGTAGGTGGACGAGCATCGTTTTCTGTAATGGCTGGGGCTGTAGCAGGAATGTATTGCTTTATGACAATGGAGTCTATGCTAAAGTATAGTTTTGTTTTGCTGGTAATTGGACTTGGGGTAAAAATGTACATATGGGCAAACCGGTTTTGTAATAACTGGGTGGCCGCGATATTTGCAGGTTGTGCGACAACCATTATGAACTATGCAGGGGATGCATTTTATATTCATCACCCAAGGGTACTTCTTGAGGGATTGTACGAAGGCCTTATGGTGCTTGGGATTTCATTGTGCATGCATTATCTCGCGCGTATTCCATTTCGGTTAAATTACATCTTAGAGATGCAGCAGAATAATTATAAATATATGCCCTCTGTATTAAAAGAAAATCAAACGCACAGAATGGAATCCTTTGCTTATGCAGTAAATGGCCTGTCGGACGCATTTATGATGCTTAGTCAGCCAAAAGAAAAACTGCCAATGGAAGAAGTTTCTGTCTTGGAGCAGGAACTTACAGGAAAGCTTTGTGCTAGTTGTGATGGGTGTGCGATTTGCTGGAATGAAAATCGTATGAAACGTCAGGGCGGAATTCGAGCACTTTTGCATGCGGTAATAAATCATAGTACAAAAGAGGAATTGCTAAGAGAACCATATGTAAATGATTGTTACCGCTATGAAAACATGGTAGATGAGGCATTGCAGGCATTCGGAAGATTGGAGTTAAATTATGCGTGGTATAACCGTTTGTGCGAGAATCGATACGTCATTGCACAGCAGTTAGATGCAATGGCAGGGCTTATGGAAGAGTGGGCAAAGTCTAAGATTAACGTGGACAAAAAGTATAAATCCCTAATGGCTCAGATTGCTTACGAAGTGAAAGAAAAAGGAATGTTAGTGGAAGACTTACACATATATGAAGAAAATAAAAGACTTTGTATTGAAGGATATGTTTATACCAAATGGGATGGAGGTATTCCGGTAAAGCAATATGTAAAAGCCTTAGAAGTAGCAGTAAAGAAACCGCTGCGTCTTGGAAAAGAACATAAGTCGGTATTAACACAGGAAGCAGCATTTTTATCTATATATGAAGATACTGTCTTTTATGGATTACAGGGGATTGCAACGGAGAAGAAAAATGGTTCTCTGATAAATGGTGACAGTTATTCATTTTTTGCAATGGACGATGGCAATTATCACATTTGTCTTTCGGACGGAATGGGGTCTGGAAGTAAAGCAAATCAGGAGAGTGAGATGGTAGTTGATCTGCTTCAGAAATTCATCGAAGCAGGTTTTCGAAAAGAGATTGCAATCAAGCTTATGAATTCTGCAATGGTCTTACAGGGGGAGGAAAATACTTACTCAACCTTGGATTATGCGATGATTGATTTATATACGGGGAAACTCGAATTGATTAAAATTGGAGGAGCTGCTACTTTTATCAAAAGAGGGGAAGAAGTGGAATGTGTCGATCAGGGAACACTGCCCGCAGGAGCCGATGTGCGTATGGAAGTAGAGAGCACGAAAAAAGAGCTAAGAAGTGGCGATTTCCTTGTAATGATAACCGATGGTGTGATAGAATATCTTAATGTAAGAAATCCAAAAGAAACACTTATGGATATCATTGCAATGGCCAAAACTGACAATGCAGGTGTGCTTGCTGAAACTATTTTAGAGCAGGTGAAGCTTCGTGCAGGAGGTTATGCCATGGATGATATGACGGTGCTTGTAACAGGAATTTGGGAGAAATAATGCTTCAAAAAGTACAAAAGTATATTACTGAATTAAATATGGTTTCTTCAGAAGATACGCTTCTAGTTGGAGTATCCGGTGGTGCAGATTCGGTAGCGTTGCTACTCGTGTTGTTTGCGCTCTATAAGGATGAAAAGGTTTCTTTGGAAGTAGTGCATGTGGAGCACGGAATCAGAGGGGAAGAGAGTCTGGCTGATGCAAAGTTTGTGCGTGACCTTTGTAGCCGGATGAAACTCCATTGCCAAGAGGTATCTGTGAATGTGCCGGAATATGCAAGCGAGCATGGACTTGGGTTGGAAGAGGCTGCAAGAATTCTTCGTTATGAAGTGTTTTCTGCTTTGGCAAAAGAGAGGAATGCAAAAGTAGCTTTGGCACATCATATGGAAGATAATGCAGAGACGATTCTTTTTCAGATGACGAGAGGTAGTGCATTAGCTGGGTTGTGTGGTATGCAACCGATGCGAGTGGATGAAAATGGTGTGACATATATTCGTCCGTTTCTTTCTGTACATAGGACGGAGATTGAAGACTTTTTAAAGTCTCACGGGCAGGGATTTTGTGTTGACTCTACAAACCTAGAACTGGATTGCAGCAGAAATCAAATTAGACAAAAGGTGCTACCAGAGTTAAACGAGATTAACGAGCAGGCAACGTCGCATATCAATGAAACAGCAGACCTGCTTTCAGAAATAAAAGATTATATAAGTCAAGAAGCAGAGCATAAATGGAATTTGTGTGTGGAGAAAAAACAAGATGGTTTGTATCTGTATATAAACGAACTTGAAGCATTGCATCCTGTTTTGCAAAAAGAGATTGTTTATCGTGTGATTGCAGAGGCGGCAGGCAGCAAGAAAGATATTAGCGCAGTGCATGTAGAAGCAGTATTGGAGTTGGTTCAAAATCAGTCTGGTAGAGAGGTGCATTTACCATATCAGATTCTTGCGAGAAGAGAGTATGAAAATATCTGTTTTTGGGGACAGAAAGAGTGTGCTAAGACACAAGATAAAAAGCAGATGTTTGTGGTATCAAAAGAACAACTAGAAACTTGCGAACAAACAGGAAGTGAAATTTGTGTTGCTTTGGGAGAGCTGGGAGAGACGATGACAATCCGAGTCTTTTCCAATGAGGAAAAATGCAAGGAATTTCCTACAAATCCATATACGAAATGGTTGGATTATGATAAGATAAAACAAGGATTTTGTATAAGAACACGTCAAAGTGGAGATTATTTTATAAGTGACGTGTTTGGGCATCATAAAAGCTTAAACAGGTACTTTATTGATGAGAAGATACCTTCTAGCAAAAGAGATGAGAAATGGCTCTTGGCACAGGAGGATATCGTGTTCTGGCTTGTGGGGGGAAGAATCAGCGAGCATGTAAAGATTACCGAAGAGACAAAAGCGATTGTAGAGCTAAAATACAAGGGAGGAAAAGAAAATGAATGCTGAAAATGGACAAAATATTACAGTATACTTAACAGAAGAGCAGATTAATAAGAGAGTTGCTGAAATTGGAGCAGAAATCACAGAACGTTTCAAAGGAGAATCTGTGTATTTAATTTGTATCTTAAAAGGTTCTATTTTCTTTACAACAGAACTTGCAAAGAGAATTGATCTTCCAATGAATATTGACTTTATGACAGTTTCAAGTTATGGAGCATCTACTGTTTCATCTGGCGTTATCAACGTAAAACAGGATTTATCAGGTTCCATTGAAGGAGAAAATGTTATTGTAGTAGAAGACATTATTGACTCAGGCAATACACTTAGCAGATTGCTTCAGTTATTTAGGAGTAGAAATCCAAAGACACTTACACTCTGCACACTTTTAGATAAGCCTGAAAGACGTGTAGTAAAAGATGTTGAAGTGGATTATACGGGATTTGTAGTGCCAGATAAGTTTATCGTAGGATATGGACTTGACTGGGATCAGAAATATCGTAATCTTCCTTACATTGGATTTGTAGAAGATTAGAAGGAGAAATACTTTGAATACAAAAAAGAAGAAAAATGATTTTCAAGGCTGGGGATTATTAATTACCTTAGCCATGATTGCGATGCTGGTGTGGTTGCCAAATGCAAATCAAAAGCAGGCTACTAGTATCAACAAAGCAGAGCTTGTGGAAGCAATTTCAATGAATGCAGTAGATGCTGTAAAAATCTCACAGAATGCAGAGGTGCCTACTGGTAAATTAACCGTTCTCATGAAAGATGGCACCACACGAATTATGTATGTGTCAGACGTAAATGAAGCACAGCAATGGATGGATGATAATGGATTTAGAAATTATTATTGTGTCAATGTGCCTCAAAAAACATGGTTAGACGAAATATTACCATTACTTATTGTGTTTGGCGCGTTCTTTATCTTGTTTATGTCGATGAATAGTCATGCGGCAGCATCGCAGGGTGGTGGAAGCAAGATGATGAATTTTGGAAAGAGTCGTGCAAAGCTTGCTACCGATGCGAATGGTAAGGTTACTTTTGAAAAAGTTGCTGGACTTCGTGAAGAAAAAGAAGAATTAGAAGAAATCGTAGATTTCCTTCGTGCACCAAAGAAGTATACGGACCTCGGTGCGAGAATTCCAAAAGGTGTACTTTTGGTTGGACCTCCAGGTACAGGTAAAACACTTCTTGCAAAAGCAGTTGCAGGAGAAGCTGGTGTACCATTCTTTAGTATTTCTGGTTCAGACTTCGTAGAAATGTTTGTAGGTGTAGGTGCTTCCCGTGTAAGAGATTTATTCGAGGATGCAAAGAAGAATGCGCCTTGTATCGTATTTATTGATGAAATCGATGCGGTTGCAAGACGTCGTGGAACTGGTATGGGTGGTGGACACGACGAACGAGAGCAGACATTAAACCAGATGCTCGTTGAAATGGACGGTTTTGGAATCAACGAAGGCATTATTGTAATGGCTGCAACCAACCGAGTAGATATCTTGGATCCAGCCATTATGCGTCCGGGCAGATTTGACAGAAAGATTGTGGTAGGTCGCCCAGATGTAAGTGGACGTGAAGAGATTTTAAATGTTCATGCAAAGAACAAACCACTTGGTGATGATGTAGATCTAAAACAGATTGCTCAAACAACAGCCGGCTTTACAGGCGCAGATTTAGAGAATTTATTAAATGAAGCTGCGATAGTAACTGCTCGTGGGGAGAGAAAATATATTACGCAGGCCGATATACGCAAATCTTTTGTAAAAGTAGGAATTGGTGCAGAAAAGAAAAGCCGTGTTATTTCAGACAAAGAAAAACGTATTACAGCTTATCATGAAGCAGGGCATGCAATTCTTTTCCACTTGCTTCCAGATGTTGGGCCTGTATATACAGTGTCCATTATTCCAACAGGCACAGGTGCAGCAGGTTATACAATGCCATTACCAGAGAAGGATGAAATGTTTAATTCCAAGGGCCGTATGATTCAGCAGATAATTGTTGGTCTTGGTGGACGTGTGGCGGAAGAACTCATCTTTGATGATGTTACAACAGGTGCTTCCCAGGATATTAAGCAGAGTACAAGAATTGCCCGCGATATGGTCACAAAATATGGTATGTCAGACAATGTTGGTTTGATTTGTTATACTAACGATGATGATGAAGTGTTTATCGGTCGTGACCTTGCACACACCAGAAGTTATAGCGAAGGTGTTGCAGCGGCAATTGACAATGAAGTAAAGAGCATTATTGACAATGCATATGCTGAAGCAAAACGTATTATTTTAGAACATAAAGATGTTTTAGAGCGTTGTGCAGATCTTCTATTAGAAAAAGAAAAGATTTCACGAGAAGAATTTGAAGAATTATTTGAAAAAAAGACTGCTGAAAACGTTACCGAAAGCGTCTGAATACAAAAACAGGGTTAAATAATCCGGTTTTTTATGTATTTTTTTCATAAATCTGGAAATACTAAAATTGGGAGATGAAAAAGTGCACAAAAAAACCTTTAAACTTTTGTTAAGTTTGTGCACACTTATCATGGGATTGGTGCTATTATAATCCATGTAAAAACCCCCCAATACATTATATATAGTTTTTACTAACCCCATAGTAAAAATACCTTCTCCTAAAAAGACAGCAGATCGA
>JAFQWG010000046.1 GCA_017407605.1 Agathobacter sp.
GGAACTGTCTTTGTAGGGATAACGATGATTTCTTTATCTTCTACTAATGCAGCAGCCTGGTTTGCAGCCATAATGATATTGCTGTTGTTTGGAAGGATAAATACGTGATCAGCATTTACGTTTTCAATTGCTGTAAGCATATCTTCTGTACTTGGATTCATTGTCTGGCCACCTTCGATGATGTAGTCAACACCAAGGCCACGGAAGATTTCGTTCATACCTTCACCGATAGATACTGCTACGAAGCCCATGTCTTTACGTGGTTCGTCTGCTTTAGTCTGTGCAGCAGCTGCTTCCTGCTGTTCTGCAACTTTTTCTGCATCTTTGATGAGTTTTTCCTGATGTTCTTCACGCATGTTATCAATCTTAATCTTGCTAAGAGAACCGAATGTAAGGGCTTTCTGAATTGCAAGACCTGGATCATTTGTATGTACGTGAGTCTTTGTAATCTCATCGTCCGCTACAACTACGATAGAATCACCGATTGATTCAAGGAATGCCTTAAATTCTAATTCTTCTTTATCTGTCATAGGTTTATTTAATACGATAATAAACTCTGTACAATAACCAAATTTAATTTCAGCTTCTGTTTCAGCAGAGATTTTAACAAATCCACTTCCACCTGTAGGAGTTTCAATTGTATAGTCTACTTCTTTTCCAAGTAATAAGTCATATGCACCTTTTAATACCTGCATAAGACCCTGTCCACCTGAGTCAACAACGCCAGCCTGTTTTAATACAGGAAGCATTTCTGGTGTCTGGCTAAGAACATAATCTGCATGTTTGATTACTTCATCACAGAAATATACTAAATCATCTGTTTCGTCTACTAATTCTAATGCTTTGTCGGCAGCACCTTTTGCTACAGTAAGGATTGTACCTTCCTTTGGCTTCATAACTGCTTTATAAGCTGTTTCTACAGCTTTCTGCATAGCATCACATAAAACACAAACATCTACTTCATCATATTCTCCAACTACTTTGCAGAAGCCTCTGAACAACTGAGAAAGGATAACACCTGAGTTCCCTCTAGCACCACGAAGAGAACCAGAAGAAATTGCTTTTGCAAGTACTTTCATCTCTGGATTTTCGCCAAGACCGCTAACTTCTCTAGCAGCAGACATAATTGTCATTGTCATGTTTGTACCTGTATCACCATCTGGTACAGGGAAAACGTTTAATTCATTGATCCATTCTTTTTTAGCATCAAGGTTCTTTGCACCAGCAAGGAACATCTTAGCTAACATTGCTGAGTTAATACTAGTAATCTGCACGGAATTCTCCTCCTTAATCAATTACTCTCACGCCTTCTACGTGGATATTGATTTTATTAATCTTCATACCTGTAAATTTCTCTACTTTATAAGTTACTGTCTCAATTAAGTTATCAGCTACAGTTGTAATAGATACACCATAAGCAACGATAACATGGAAATCAATATTGATATTGTTTTCCGCATCTACTTCAACTTCGATGCCATGTGTAAGATGTTCTTTCTTTAATAATTTTACAAGACCATCTTTTACATTAACTGCCGCCATACCTACGATACCAAAGCATTCTACTGCTACAGAACCTGCGTATGTTGCGATTACGCCATTATCAATAATTACTGAACCTAACTGGTTGTCCATATGACCTTTCATAATTGTACCTCCATATAATTATGACATAGTTATTACTTATTATACCTAATTTTTCCGAAAAAGCAAATACTCAATTTATTTTCATGAAATTTTTATAATTTTTTCTTGCATTATATATCCATATCTGTTAGAATATCCATGTTGTGAGCTTGGAACTCCATCTAAGCTTAGTGAATTTCAAGGAGGTGCAATTAGTATGGCAAAATGTGCAGTATGTGAAAAAGGCGTTCATTTCGGAATCGCAGTTAGTCACTCTCATAGAAGATCTAATAAAATTTGGAAATCAAACATCAAACGTGTTAGTTGTAAAGTAAACGGAGTACCACAGAAATTATATGTTTGTACTTCCTGCTTAAGATCAGGCCGTGTAGAACGTGCTTAATTAAATGAGAATTAAGACCTGTCGAATGACAGGTCTTTTTTATTACCTCTATTCGCTCATACAAAAAGGACTGTCGCCCCGACAGTCCTTAATTATCATTTATATCGCTTAATCATATTAAATTTCATCATCTTCTAGTACAACACTATCTTTCTTTGCTGGTGCGAAGCGATCAAGCAAATCTGGAACCATATCCAATACTTTTGTAATAGCATCCTGATTTTTTACATTTACAAGTCTTGTTGATCCATTTGAAATAATAAGCACAGCACTTGGGATGATTTTACCACCCATACCA
>JAFQWG010000047.1 GCA_017407605.1 Agathobacter sp.
AAGATAAACTCCGTACCTACACCTTCTGTACTAATTACATTTATATTCTCATTGTGCGCTTGCACAATTTCTTTTACAATCGCAAGGCCAAGTCCTGTACCAGTTTTGTCTTTACCTCGTGAGAGGTCTGTCTTGTAGAATCTGTCCCAAATCTTTTTCAGACTATCGGCTGGAATACCGATGCCGGAGTCTTTTACAGAAATCAAAACTTTTCCGTTTCGAATGCTTGTCTCAATGGTAATAGAAGAATTTTTGTTGGAGAATTTAGTAGCGTTGTCAATCAGGTTGTAAAGTACCTGCTGGATTTTACCCATATCTCCTTTTACAAAAAGCTGTTTTTCAGTAAGTAGTAAATCAAATGACAATCCTTTTTTATTACAGATACCTTCAAAGGTCATAGTGGTCTGACGTATCATTTCGTTGATGTCAAAGTCAGTAATGGTAAGCGAAATACCATTTGTACCGAAGTTGTTTAAATCCAAGATGCCTTGTGTGAGTTTATTTAATCGTTCAGTTTCAAACAAAATGATGTTTAAATATTTTTCCTGCATTTCTACTGGAATTGTTCCGTCTATCATTGCTTCTATGTAACCTTTGATAGAGGTCAAAGGGGAACGGAAATCATGGGAAACATTGGAGATGAATTTACGATGTTCATCATCCATTGTATTTAGGGTGTTACCCATGTAATTTAAAGTATTTGCAAGGTAACCGATTTCGTCATTGGACTTGACCTTTATCTTCTGGGAGAAGTCGCCTTTGGCATAACGTTCTGCGCCTTTTGTGATATCGCGAATAGGTCGGTAGACGATAATCGTGAATGCAATAAGTACGACAAAAGCACATATAAACATAATGATTACTGACAGGAATACGATATCAACAATTTCATCTGATTGTGCCAATACAAGATGCATTGGTTCATGGATAATCACATAACCAATAACTTTATAGTTGTTGGTCATGGTAGAGAAAACGGTTAAGGTGTCTTCCTCAAAAAAACCATAATAGGTCCCAACTTGATAGAATTTGTTGCCAAAGTCGGAAATCGTAAACTGTTCAATTTTTAAAGGTTGTCCACGTTCTGCCAGGTAACGTGCATTTGGATTAGAGGAATCTAAAAGGATATTTCCACTTGCGTCCACAAACCAGATTTCAACGTTTAAATATTCGCTAATATTTTCTAATTCTTTTTGAATATTTGGAATTGGTTGTGTTACGTTTGTTAGATTTCCTTTATAATCGGATGCTAAAAGTGAGGACTCACGGTAGAGCTGTTCGGCCTCATGACGAATGAGATATTCGTTTGCGCTTCCTTGCGTAAATGTACTTAGGAACACAATTGCAATTGCAGCAAAGAGCACGTAACTTAGCATGAATTTTAAGTGTAGTGTTCGTTTCATTATTTAACCTCAAATTTGTAACCAATACCCCATACAGTAGCAATCTGCCATGCATCATGGTCTTTGATTTTTTCGCGAAGACGTTTTACATGTACGTCAACGGTACGAGTATCACCGATATATTCATAGCCCCAGATATGGTCTAAGAGCTGTTCCCTTGTAAATACCTGATTTGGTGATGCTGCAAGGAAATAGAGAAGTTCTAATTCCTTTGGAGGCATATCCACCTGCTTGCCATTATAAATTACAGAGTAGTTGGATAAGTTAATGGTAAGATCCGGATATTCCACACATTTTGCCGCTGGTGTAGGAACTGTTGTGGTAGTTTTAATTGGCTGATATCGACGGAGTACAGCCTTTACGCGAGCAACCAATTCTTTGGTATCAAATGGCTTCATAATGTAGTCATCAGCGCCAAGCTCCAAGCCAAGTACTTTGTCAAAAATCTCGCCTTTTGCAGAGAGCATAATAATAGGTACATTGGATTTGGTGCGCACTTCGCGACAGACCTGATATCCATCGATACCTGGAAGCATGAGGTCAAGTAAAATCATATTTGGATTGTACTGTTCAAATGCTTCAAGCGCTTCTTCTCCATCGTTTACAATCTGAGTGTCATAACATTCTTTGGTAAGATACAGAGAAATGAGTTCTGCAATGTTGTTGTCATCATCTACAATTAAGATTTTTGTCTTTGCCATGATTGTAGACCTCCTTTATTTCAAATACGTGGTTGTGGACTCCACAATTACTTAAATTCTGCGATGGTTACGCCGGCGTCACCTTCACCAAATTCAGCAAGTTTATAGGACTTGATGTAGTTGAGGCGTTTTAAGTGTGCGTGTACCGCATTTCTGAGTGCTCCAGTACCTTTT
The DNA here is from genome assembly GCA_017407605.1 of Agathobacter sp. Lineage (GTDB taxonomy): Bacteria > Bacillota > Clostridia > Lachnospirales > Lachnospiraceae > Roseburia. The sequence goes on from JAFQWG010000047.1 coordinate 2,279, forward strand.
CCGTGTACGATACGTACGGATGGTAAATGGGCAATATACGCATCATCTAGATATTTATCTAATCGAGCAATTGCTTCGTCTGAATTAAGACCGATTAGCTTAATCTCGGTAGAAACGGTTGCGGATTTTGCCATCTTGATTTTGCTTCCGCTGCCACCATATTTCTTGGTTGGGTGTAAAACATCTTCATCCATAAGTACAAGATCCTGAATGTTGACCTGAGAACGAAGAATTCCCATTTGAACAAACAGGTTACCTTTGGCATCAGGAAGTGTATGCACGGTTCCTTTTAAGTTCATCGAAAGAACTTTTACAGTATCACCGATGCGAAGTTTCTTTGGTGCTTTGTGATTAATTTCCTGTTTTTTGATGCTAGATAAGCTCTTTTCTTTTTCAGAAAGCTTGTTGCGTAGGTTGGTACGTTCTTTTTCCATTTGGCTCATAGGAGCATTACCCTGGCCATATTTGTTAAAGTTACGAATGGTCTCATCTGCCAAATCTTTTGCTTCTTTGATGATACGGAAAGCTTCTTCATTGGCTTCTCGTAAAATCTTGTCTTTGGACTGGTCAAGACGTTCGGATTTGTTTTCTAATTGTTTCTTTAAGGCTTCAATTTCAGCCTTATACTGGTTGATTTCTAGTTGTTCTTTTTCAATGGTAATACGGCTTGCTTCAAGGTTGGCAATGACATCTTCAAATTCGATGTCTTTTGTGTTTAAGCGACCTTTTGCATCATCAATAATTGAAGTATCAAGTCCTAATTTGGAAGAAATCGCAAACGCATTACTTTTTCCTGGGATACCGATTAAAAGTCGGTAAGTTGGGCTTAGGGTTTCTACATCAAATTCACAGCATGCATTTTCAATGCCATCAGTTGTAAGTGCGTAAACTTTTAACTCGCTGTAATGTGTGGTTGCCATAGTAATTGCACCATACAAATGTAATTTATGCAAAATGGAAATTGCAAGTGCAGCACCCTCTGTTGGGTCAGTACCAGCACATAGTTCGTCGAAAAGCACGAGGCTTTTGCTGTCTGCTTTTTCCAAAATATTTACTATATTTACCATGTGAGAAGAGAAGGTTGATAAACTTTGTTCAATGCTTTGTTCATCACCGATATCTGCAAATACCTCTTCAAAAATAGCAAGTTTGGAACGATCGCCAGCAGGAATATGAAGTCCCGCTTGTCCCATTAAAGTAAGAAGTCCAACAGTCTTTAAGCTGACCGTTTTACCACCGGTATTTGGTCCGGTTACGATAAGTTGTTTAAAATCCTCACCGATGTAGACATCAATAGGTACAACTTTTTTCGGATCAAGAAGTGGGTGGCGTCCTTTTCGAATGTTGATAATACCATTTTCATTAAACTCCGGTGCGACACCATTGTAGGACTTGGCTAAGTGTGCTTTTGCAAAAATAAAATCTAATTCGGAAAGAACTACATAGTCACTAGCAAGTGCCATTTCATATCCTGCAACCATTTCACTTAATTTCGCAAGGATAATGTTGACTTCATCTTTTTCTTTGATGAAAAGTTCTTTTAATTCGTTGTTTAAGTTAACAACTGCCATAGGCTCAATGAATACAGTTGAGCCAGAAGAAGACTGGTCGTGCACCATACCTGGTACATAGGATTTGGCAGAGGATTTTACTGGTAGGCAGTAACGTCCGTCACGCATTGTAACAACTGCATCCTGCAAATGTTCACGTGTAGTTGCATTGTTCATAAGAGAGCTAAGCTGAGCGTGAATTTTATCGTTCATTCCACGGATGGATTTGCGGATTTTGAAAAGTGCAGGACTTGCATCATCTGCAATTTCATCTTCTCCAATAATACAACGTCTGATTTCATCATGGAGAGGAGTTAAAGGCTCTACTTGAGAAAACAGTTCGCTAAGAGAATCTGTCTTTTCTTCTGCTCGCTCAGAACGATCATAGGCCTTTGCTCGTTTTGCTACTTCAAGAAGAGAACCAATTTGTAATAATTCAGTAGTATTAAGAGAGCCACCGATAGAAAGTCTTTTTAAAGATGCATTGATATTATGCAGTCCAGAGAAAGTAATGTTGTTACTTTTGTAAAGACGGCTTAAAGCATCTTTGGTGGTCTCCTGTAAGTGGTTGATTTCGTCGATGTCAGTAGAAGGCACCAAGTTTTGAATTCTATTTTTTGTCTCTGTAGCAGAGGCATATCCTGCCAACTGATCTAGTATTTTGTAATATTCTAATGTTTTAAAAACTTTCTGATTCATACTTACCTCAAAATGTATATAGATACTTATATTATAGCCTATTCGACGCGTTTGGAAAAGGCAAAAATGGTTGCAAGATAATAAACTAAGCAATATAATAAACTTGTTATATTTTTGTCCCTAAATGAAGGTGTTTATGAGGAAAATATATGGAATTTATTCGTGAAAAAATCAAGAAAAAACCGGTAAATAAGAAGAAGTTAATAAGGAATATTGCTTTTGCTATAATAGCGGCTATTATAGGTCTTGCTGTGGCAGATGGCATAGGTTCGTTGATTGGAATAGATCATGATGACCAAGTATTGGATACCGAGAGTAATACGGTAAATGAAACGGAGGCACAAGCAGGGGAAATAGAGATTACTCCAACAATCAGTTTGACCATTTCGGATTATCAGTCTTTGCAAAATGCCTTATATGAGATTGGTGCAAACGTAAATAAATCGATTGTTACAATAGCTGTGGAATCTGAGGAAAATGATTGGCTAGAAGAATCCTATGAGACAAATTGGCAGGCCTCAGGGTTTATCGTATCACAGGATAGCGATTACATTTACTTGCTGACGGAAACAAGATTGCTTGAGGATACGTCGAATACAAAGGTAGTTTTTATAGATGGTGCATCTGCAAAAGCAACGTTATTAAAAGCAGATAATGATACTGGAATTGCATTGCTTACGGTAGAAAAACGCTTGATGCAGCCAGAGACTAGACGTGCGATCAGTATTGCAAAATTATCAAAACAGGAAGGAATAGAAAACGGTGCGGTGATTATTGCGCTAGGTAGTCCTTTGGGAACAAATTATGCAATCCTTTCGGGTAATGTAACATCGATTGATAATAGAGTATCAATGCAGGATAAAAACTATGCACTTCTTACGACAGATATTATTACCAGTCGAAACGGAAGTGGAATCCTAGTGGATATTAATGGTGAAATCGTTGGAATTCTTGCACAGTCTTTTGCAGGGGCAGAAGAGATGGGAGCACTTACTGCAGTGTCAGTAAAGGATATAAGAAGTTTGATAGAGACGATGATTAGTGGAAAAGAAAAACCATTTATCGGTCTTTATATTTCTACAGTTACAGAAGTGATTTCCAAGGAACATAATATTCCAGAAGGAGTATTTGTAAAAGAAGTAGTAAGTGAATCTCCAGCGATGAAAGCAGGGCTTCAAAGCGGGGATGTAATCGTAAAAGTAAACGATACTGTGATTCAGACAGATGTAGATTTTAGTAAAAAGATAGAGCGTTTAATTCCAGGAACCAAATGTGAGATTAAAGTAAAACGTCAGAATGGCGACGAGTATTATGATGTCACATGTGAAGTAGAAATTGGAATAGTAAAATAAGTGGAGGCGTTATGAAATATATTGAGACATTTCGTGAGGGAGATCGTATAAGTGATGTGTACCTTTGTAAATTTAAACAGGCAGCATTAACAAAAGCTGGAAAACCATATGATATTGTAATTTTACAGGATAAGACGGGTACAATTGATTCAAAGATATGGGATCCAGGTTCTATTGGTATTGATGATTTTGATGTGATGGATTATGTGTGTATCACGGGGGATGTATCTATCTACAATGGCAGCCCACAGCTTTCTATCAAACGGGCGAGAAAAGCAGATGAAGGGGAATATAATCCAAGCGATTATCTGCCAGTGAGTGAGTATGATATTGATGGTATGTTTGTAGAATTAATGGGATATATCAATTCGATTAAGAATCCATATTTGAGTCAGCTGTTACATGCATTTTTTGATAACAATGCATTTGAAAAACGTTTCAAATTTCATTCTGCAGCCAAGAGCGTGCATCATGGATTTGTAGGTGGTCTTTTAGAGCATACTTTAAGTGTAACTAGAAACTGTGATTTCTTTGCGAAAAATTATAGTATTTTAAACAGAGATTTACTTCTTACAGCGGCTATGTTTCATGATGTAGGAAAATTAAAAGAATTATCTACATTTCCAGAAAATGACTACACAGATGAAGGTAATTTGTTAGGTCATATCGTAATGGGATGTGAAATGTTAAATGATCAGATTCGAAACATTGAAGGCTTCCCACCTGTGCTTGCAAACGAATTAAAACATTGTATTTTGGCACATCACGGAGAACTTGAATTTGGTTCGCCAAAGAAACCTGCACTTGTAGAAGCACTTTGCCTTAGCTTTGCAGATAATTTGGATGCAAAAATGGAAACAATGAAAGAATTATTAGCGGGCGTTCCAGAAAACAATTTAGAGTGGCAGGGATATAACAGACTTTTAGAATCAAACTTTAGAAAGACAAGTTGCTAGTATGAAAAAGAATGATATTTTTGAACTAGAAATTACAGATATGGGTGTCGATGGCGAAGGGATTGGTCATTTTGATGGTATGACCTTTTTTATAAAAGATGCATTAATTGGAGATGTCATCCGTGCCCGTGTGACAAAGTTAAAAAAGAATTATGGTTACGCAAGAGTGGAAGAGATTATATCTCCTTCCACTTTTCGTGTTGAAGCAAAATGTCCACATCACAGACGGTGTGGTGGCTGTCAGATTCAGGCACTCTCTTATCAGAAACAGCTGGAATTTAAGCAACAGAAAGTACGTGGTAATCTGATTCGAATTGGAGGATTTTCTGAAACAGAAGTGGATGAAAAAATGCTGCCAGTTGTCGGAATGGAAGAACCATTCCGTTATCGAAATAAAGCGCAGTTTCCAGTTGGAATAGATAAAGAGGGCAATGTAGTAACTGGTTTTTACGCCGCGAGAACACATAGCATTATTCCAGTGGAAGATTGTTTGCTGGGTGTAGAAGAAAATGCTCCAATTCTGGCTGAGATAAAGGATTGGATGACAGAAAATGTAGTAAGTGCGTATGATGAAAACTCAGGAAAAGGATTGCTTCGACATGTGCTGGTGCGTTTCGGTTTTACTACCAAAGAGATTATGGTGTGCTTGATTATCAATGGTAAGAAAGTACCAGCGCAGAATGATTTGATAAAACGATTAGAAAAGATAGAAGGAATGACTTCTATCTCAATTAATATTAATACCAAGAATACAAATGTAATCCTGGGTGATACCACAGAATGTATCTGGGGACAGGCATTTATCACAGATTATATCCATTTAAGAAATACAAATGATGAATTAGTCGGAAAAAAAGAGGAATATACACTTAGTGATACAGCAGTTGCATATCGTATTTCTCCACAGTCCTTCTATCAGGTAAATCCTGTTCAGACAGAAAAGTTATATAGTACAGCACTTGATTATGCTTGCCTTACAGGTAATGAATATGTGTGGGATTTATACTGTGGAATCGGAACAATTTCTCTTTTTCTCGCACAGAAAGCAAAGATGGTGTATGGTGTAGAAATTGTACCACAAGCTATCGAGGATGCAAAAAATAATGCCAAATTAAATGGTATTGAAAACGCAGAATTTTTTGTGGGAAAAGCGGAAGTGGTGTTGCCAGAGTTCTATGAAAATTTAAAGAGTGACGTGGCAGCGGGGAAGGCTTCGGAGGATGCGAATGCGATGCTGACACCAGATGTTATCGTAGTAGATCCACCTAGAAAAGGTTGTGATGAAGCATGCCTTGATACGATGCTTAAGATGCAGCCAAAACGTATTGTGTATGTAAGCTGTGATTCGGCAACATTAGCGAGAGACTTGAGGCTTTTATGTGATGGTGGATATGAAATAGAAAAGATAAGAGCTTTCGACCAGTTCGCTCACACCATGCATGTAGAAACCACAGTGGCTTTAACACGCAAGTAAAGAGGTGTTTTAAATGAAATTAGTGCCTATTCCAAAAGATAAATATGAGGAATATAGACTCACACTTATGTTTGATTGCTATAAGTGGGACCCACAGTTTTTGGACAACAACACTGTTGCAAAATATGCGTTGGTACTTACTCAACAAGAGCACGAAGAATTAAAAATATTAACCGAAAAATTAGATAGAGAAACACAGGACGCAGAGATGTTTTTGAATCAGCATCTGGAGCTTACAAAGCCATTGGCATTACCTCGAAAAATGAAGAAAGAGGTAAGACTCATGCAAAATTATAATCCTGAGAAACACATCCGGTTGATGCGTTATGATTTTCATCCAACAGTAGACGAAAGATGGGCAGTTAGCGAAGTTAATAGTGATGTTCCAGGAGGATTTGCAGAAGGTTCACTTATGCCACAGGCTGCAATAGATGTGTTAGATGAAACAGGTGATAGAAAATATTTATACAAAAATTTTGGCGATAATCTTGTAGCTGCGATTCAAAAAAAAGTACCTTCTGGTGGACGTATTATGCTGGTGCATTGTACTTCATATAGCGATGACAGACAGGTCATGCAGTTCTTGGGTGATAGATTAGAGGGACTTGGATTTCAGATAATTTACGCAGCGGCAGATCATCTTAGATTTAAAGATAAAAAAGCAATTAGTATATTAGACGGAAACGAGGGAGAAGTGGATGCAATCCTCCGATTTTCGCCTCTTGAGTGGGTTTCAGATATGAAGCCAAAACATTGGGAAGGATATTTTGATACAACAACCTGTTCTTGTAATCATCCAATCGCTATTTTTGCACAGACGAAACGGTTTCCATTTGTATGGGATGTTCTTGAAGAGAATGGTATTTCTATGACTACATGGAGAGAATTGCTCCCAGAAACATTGAATGTAAAAGATGCAAAAGGAAAAGAGGGGTATATCTACAAGCCAGTATATGGTCGTGTGGGAGAAATGATTTCCATACGTGAAGCTTGCCAAGCAGATGAATATAAGCAAATTATGATGGAAGTAAAAATGTGTTCTAAGAATTATTTGGCCCAGAAGAAATTTATCAGCAAGGCACTAGAAGGAGAAAATGGAGAATATTTTCATGTATGTGTTGGTTCGTATACTGTAGATGGAAATCATGCAGGTTATTATGCGAGAATAAGTCAGACTCCACGTATTGATTCAAATGCAGCAGATATTCCAGTTTTGATTGAAAGAGGCGGTGCTTAAGATGACAAACAAAGAATGCTATAAGATATGGGCGCCAAGTGGAAAAAAGTGGACTGATTGGGTGAGACCAGTACCATTTATTGTTGCACAAGCTGATGTAAAAGGATACCATGCAGGAGAACTGTTGATACCAACGATTGGTTTTGTTGATGAGAGTTGGAAGAATGCAGCAGTCATAGTGGATTTACCGGGTGATGAAGGAATAGAAATGGGACTTGCATTCGCGAAGCTTGGATATCGTCCGGTACCAATTTATAATGGGACAGTAGAGCAGAAAAATGCAAGAGCTACAGTAGATAACCAGACGGTAGGAGCAGCATTACTTTGGGGTGCCGAGATACTGAAAAAGATGGAAATAGATGCCGAGGCATTGCCGGTATTTTTGTTGGATAAAAATCGTTTGAACCGATTTAAATTAGATGTCAGCGTATTTGATAATAGTTGGGATGTTTATCCACAGGATTTACCATCTGCAGATTATTTTTTAAAAAATGGCATTAATAAGATTGTGGTGATAAGTGATTCACTGTCAAAAGATTTAAAAGCTATTTTTAAAAAATATAAGAAAAAGGATATTTGCATTTGTTTGAGGCATGCTCATTAAAATGTTACAATATAAAAAGAATTTGATAGGAGGGAAACATAATGATTTGGATTATTGTTGGTATTGTTTTAGTTGTTATCGTTGGATGGATTGTTTCTACATATAACAGCTTGGTGCAGTTGAGAAATAAAGTAAAAAATGCCTTTGCTCAAATCGATGCACAATTGCAGAGGAGATTTGATTTGATTCCTAATTTGGTGGAAACCATAAAGGGATATGCAGGACATGAAAAAGAGGTTCTTGAGAATGTGACTGCAAGCAGAAGCGGATATATGAATGCGACATCTAACGAGCAGAAATTGGAGATGAACAATCAGTTAACTTCAACATTAAAAACTTTATTTGCAGTTGCAGAAAATTATCCAGATTTAAAAGCAAATACAAACTTTATGAGTTTGCAGGAAGAGCTTTCTAAAACGGAAGATAAGGTGGTATATGCGAGACAATTTTATAATGATGCAGTTACGATTTATAATAATAAATTGCAGATGTTTCCTAGCAATGTGGTTGCGGGGATGTTTGGTTTTAAAGAAGAAGCATTATTTGATGCGGTAGACGAAGCAAATCAAGCGCCAAGAGTACAGTTCTAATTCAGACATAAGGCGTAAGCCAAGAGTAGTTAAATATAAAGGTTCATACAAGTAAGAAAGCCGATTTCCAGTGTGAGTGGAAATCGGCTTTTATATTGCATGTTAAAGTGAATGTCTGATAGACAGTCTGTTTCGGATGGTACACGTTAGTGACCGCCGCCGCCGCCACCACCGCCGCGTCCACCGCCGCCATGGCTGGAGTAACTGCTGCCGGAACTTGATATGGTAGCTCCTGTACGAACGGAAGAATGGAAGCTTCTGCTATGGACATGAATTCTTCCTGAACGACAGTAGTTGTTGGTTACAATAGAGTTTGATTCTGTAGCTTCTGGACAACGAAGTTTAATTGCTTCAATTACTTTTTCTGAAAGACCAAAAGCGGTTGCATAAACTAAATATTTTTCCCAGAGTGGAAGCTCCACGACGGTACGCTCGTGAATAAGAGTATCACTATTTAAGAAGTTATATAAGCCTCTCCATTTTGCATATTCATCCTCGCCACGCTGAGTAAGGAGAATACATAATTTTGCTTTTTTTCTTAAATAGATTGCGCTTGCTACACAGGTCGCACCAAAGAGGAAGAAAGCACCATATGCCAGCTCAAGTCGTGTTTCAAAGGATATAAGGTTTGCAAAGAATGCAACAATACATCCAATCGCAATGAGAGTAGCTCCGGCATTGTTTAACTTATCTTTTGGTTCTGTATACTTGGCTTTCTGGAAATAGCCTTCTTGCATACCAATCAATCCAATTGCATTTTTCATGCTTGAAGCAAAGCTTTCAGTGTTGTTGTAGTCACGAGAAACGCGTTCCTGAAGTTCCTTCATATGGATGTGATCTCCGTTGGCATGTCGAACCAAGAGGTTATAGTAGTGTTTTTCACATACGCTAAGAGTTTCGCTTGGATTTGATGTCTTAGCTATCAGATGAATCAATAAATCCTCGTTTGCTCGCTCAATAAGGTTGATATATTTTTTCCTTGCAAGGCTAAGCAAAATTGCAGAATAGACACCGGAATCGTCTTTTGGCGCTTTGTCTTTACAAAAGACAAGTGCGGCTGCAAAGTTAGGATCTAAATCGTTTGGAATATCGCGGAAATATTCACCTTTAAATTCTGGTTCATAAAAGTTATATTTTTCCTTCGTCTTAGAAACCTTTCGAAGTGCATACAAAACGATAAGTGCAGAGATGATCGCTGATGTTATAAACACAGTCATTTTTGCTGTTGTAGAACGCTTTGGTGCAGCCAAGTATTCATCTATAGATGCGTAAACCTCGTCAATTACATTGTCATAGGTGTAGTAGTTGTCTGGTGCATAGTTTGTAAAAATATGTCTGCTTGCACCATAAGAAACTAAATCGAATTCAATAAACTGATTGAATGGTTTAAATTGTAAATCTTCTTTATCTAGCTCGAAATAGAAAGTGTAATATCCTGGATTTTTCTTGGCAGATTCCTTTACAGGAAAGTCGTTGGCGTTTGTTCCATAAGCATAAACGTCATAGTTTCCTGGACGAGGCATGTCTTTGTTGGAAAAGAGAATTTCTGCTTTATAGGAATTTAAATGTTCGATGGATTCTCCCGAATAAAGAGATATGTACAATTCCGAGCAGTCATTATATTTAAATGCTGCATTTCGCATTTCGTATTCTATTTCAAAAACAACTTCTTCACGATATATACCATCTACATAAAATAAGACACACTCATATTGGGCAAGGTCTTCGTCGTAAGGGCCCTTGCTATGAAACCATTTTCCGGGTCCGTAATAAGGGTTTTCACTTACATAATCATAGTCATCCCAATATAATTTGTTGCTCTCTTCGTAGATGACTTCTGTACCGTCTGGGTAAATCTGTTTTACAGAATTTACCTTGTAATCAACCTTTACACCATCAATATAGTTTTCTGGAAGATCACGCCATAATTCCCAGAATGGATTGTCTTCATCAGCCGCGTGAATATCAAAGGTAAGGCGTTCTGTGATGAGAATTTTACCGTTATTATCAGGCTCATCCATAACGACTGCTTTGTATTCTACATCTGTGATTCGGGCATAGTCATTTTCGGCTGTAATACCCTCCGAGATAGCAATTAGGAGTGGAAGTGAAAAGATTAGTATGAATATAGACCAGAAAATGATGGTTCCTTTTTTGTTTTTCATGCCATCCCCTCTTTCATGAAAGATTGTATGTAATTAGTATATATTTTGTGTTAAAATAAATCAATAAGTGAACGAAACGAGAGAGGTTTTTTATGAAATATCGCGTAGATAAATATGGTAACGAAATATCGGTGTTGGGTTATGGTTGTATGCGCTTTACAAAGACAGCAGGATCAATAGATATGGAGAAGGCTGAGCGTGAACTTATGGCGGCGTATCATGCAGGGATAAACTATTATGATACAGCATATATTTATGGCGGAAGTGAAGCTGCCATTGGCAAGATATTTGAGAAGAATGGTATTCGTGAAAAGATAAATATTGCAACGAAACTTCCGCATTATCTTATGAACTCAATTGAGAGTATTGAAAAATGCTTTCAAGAAGAATTAAGTCGTCTTCGTACGGGCTATATTGACTATTATCTCATGCACATGTTAAATGATGTGAAGACATGGGAAAAGTTAGTGGATATGGGAATTATTGAATGGATAAAGGAGAAGAAAGACTCTGGAATCATTCGTCAGATTGGGTTTTCTTATCATGGAAATTCAGAGAGTTTTTGTAAGGTAGTAGATGCATATGATTGGGATTTCTGCCAGATTCAATATAATTACCTAGATGAAAATACGCAGGCTGGAAGAAGAGGTTTAAATCATGCTGCAGCAAAAGGGCTCCCAGTTATTATAATGGAACCACTTCGTGGTGGGAAACTAGTAAATAATCTTCCAGCAAAAGCCAAGAAACTCTTTTCAGAACACCCCAAAAAATATTCGCCAGCAGAGTGGGCATTCCGATGGCTTTGGAATCAGCCAGAAGTAACCTGTGTTTTATCTGGAATGAACTCCATGGAAATGCTGGAGGAAAATATTCGAGTAGCGAATACTTGTGAGATTGGGGAATTTACAGAAAAAGAGGAAAACTTCTTAAAAGAAATCGTAGGTGAAATTAATTCTAGGATGAAAGTGGGATGTACAGGCTGTGGATATTGTATGCCATGTCCTGCAAAGGTAGATATTCCCGGTACATTTGCAGCATATAATGTTTCAAGTGTAGATGGAAAATGGGATGCAATGTATGAGTATTTAAGAAGTACAACTTTTCGTAAAGAAGCTACGTCTGCCTCTAACTGTATCGAGTGTGGAAAATGTGAAAAGCATTGCCCACAGGGGATTGAAATTCGTAAAGAGTTAAAAAATGCGCAGAAAGTCTTAGAAGGTCCTATATATAAGATCGCGAAAAAGGTAGTGCCAATTTTCATTAAATATTAAAAAGACCACCCATTTGGGTGGTCTTGGTTTTTATAAACTAAAATCAAAATTCTGTCCAATCTTTTTTTCCTGTTCGGTAACTATAGAATCAGCTTTTGCTTCGTACATTACATCTTTGATTTTTTTTATCAAGTCCTCCATGGAAGAAGCTGTCACAGTTGTGAGATTTTCTTTACGGCGGACATGTTTTTCTGAAACAGACTCTTTTGCATCTTCCTTCTTTTCTACGCGCTTTTCTGCTAAATTATTTTCAATGCGCTCTTTCTGTGCAGCAAGAGATTTGTCGACTACAGCGAAATAAGATGCAGTACCATCCTTGTTAAATTCTATGCCAAAGGATTTTACTTCAGCACCAGATTCTTTTAACTGTTTCATCAAATTTGGCATCTGCGTTTTGGCATCTTCAATCAGTTTTTCATTCTTTGCACGAATGGTTCCATCGGTTGCCATTTGTTCTACTTCATCTTCACTGATTAAAACAATCATGCTCTTGTCGGTAACCAAACTTGAAGTATATTCTTTTGCAGTATCTAGGTGTTCTTTATCAACAAGAACGAATTCTACATCAGAGTATTTCGATTTTAATTCTTCGTAATAACTTGAAGCTGTTTCGCTAAGTTTTGGATTGCCAAGTGTGGCCTTGGTGCTACCAGATTTAAACTCCTCTTTACTTACTTTGTTGTCGTATTTTCCTGAGAGAGAGGAAAGTACGTTGTCCATTCCGAATAATTGACTCATTTTGACTCCTCCTTGTCTATTTTACGCAAATCCATTTGCATAGTTGCCTACTTATCTTCTATATCGTCTTTGTTTTAAAATAGTTTATAGTATGCAAAAAAAAAAATAAAGGTTTTGTTCCATAATCTTCCGAGGTTTTTTGTTTTCTTTTATTGCTTTTAATGGTACAATATATCTTGGATTAAAATGTCACAAGAGAGGAAAGAACGATATGGTGTATTCCGTAGTAAGTGGGATTTGTTTTTTTGTAATGCTCATATTGTACATGCGTATTATGATGGGGGTTGCCCGAAGTGAAAAAAAAGATTTATATGTAGATATTATGGTAATTGGGATGATATATCTGGCGTTGGATGTGCTGTGGGGAGTAATCTATGATAATATTCTCCCAATCCCATATTCGATTCAGAATGTAATATATGCAGCATACTACTCTGCATCTGCTGTGTTATCCTATCGATGGTTTGCTTATGTTGAGTTTATGCAGGATTCCGTGTTTTATCGTAATGGAAAAGTAAAACAGCTAGCTAAGATTCCAATGTATCTGGTAGTGGGATTGTCAATTTTGTCTATGTGGACAGGATATTTCTTCTATATTGATGACATGGGGGCATATTGTAGAGGGGATTGGTATGTGCCACAGCTGGTAATGACGTATGGTTATATCGTGTTTTCTGCGATAAAAGTTTTTATGCGTTTGTTTTTTACAAAGGACTTTGAAAAGCAGAATAATTACCTGATTATGTTATCATATTTTATATTCCCAGTTGTATTTGGAATTTTGCAGGTGACTGCGCCAGAAATGCCATACCTATGTATTGGTATTGCGATGGCAACATTCCAGACGTATTTGTTTAATGTAAATTTTGAACAGGAAAGAGAACTTAGTACATCTAAGATTCACAGTTTTACAAGATTGTTTATCAGTTCTTATTATCTCGATTTGCAGACGGGAAGAAGGGAGTACTTAAACAAAGTTGATGAGAATATAGATTTTTATTTAACTGGAGACTTTTACAAAAAAGTACCAGAAGATTATGATGACGCGATTTATACATATACAGATTTATATGTACATAAAGAAGATCGAGAACTGTATCGTATGATGTGTAATCGAAAATATATGACAGAGCATCTGAGTCCTAAAAAGCAGTTCTATTCCTTTGATTATAGACAGATTGCGGGTGGCGAAGAGAAATGGTATCGTATGCATGTGATTGCGGCAAGTTTCTTGCCAAATGGAGAACCATCGCATGTAGTTATGGCCGTTATGGACGTAGATAGCCAGGTTCGAAAAGATATCAGCCAGAAAGAAACGGTTGAAGCAGCTTTGGTACAAGCTGAAAATGCAAACAAGGCAAAGAGTACATTCCTTTCTAATATGTCACATGATATACGTACACCAATGAATGCAATTATTGGTTTCACAACGTTGGCACAGACACATGTGGATGATAGAAGATTGATAGAGGAATATTTAGAAAAGATTCTTTCGGCAAGTAACCATCTGCTTAGTTTGATAAATGATGTATTGGATATGAGCCGCATTGAAAGTGGTAAAATTCAAATACAGGAAGATGAAGTTTCTATTTATGATGTTATAAAAGATGTAGAAAACATTATTCAGCCGATGGCAGAAGAACAGCAGCAGAGTTTTGTAATAAATACAGATATTACAAACAATTATATCTATTGTGATAAATTAAGACTTAATCAAGTGTTGATTAATTTATTGGGAAATGCTGTAAAATTTACTCCAAAACAGGGTACAATAACATTAGATATTCATCAAGAGATGATTGCACCTAAAGGATATGGGGTATATATTTTCCGGGTGAAGGATACAGGTGTTGGAATTGGAGAAGAGTTTCTAGATAAAGTATTCCAGGCGTTTGAAAGAGATAAGGCGAATACATCAGGCATACAGGGCACAGGACTTGGCCTTTCCATTACGAAAAGCATTGTAGAGATGATGGGTGGAAAGATTTCTGTAGAAAGTGAATTAGGCAAAGGTACAGAATTTATTGTAAAAGTTGTATTTATGCTTCAGGATGTAGATGAACAGAATTTTACTCCGGAAAAATTAAAGGCACAGAAAGATGTGCAGCAAGAAAGTCAAAGAGAAGAACAAAAAGAATTGTTTAATGGAAAGAAAGTTCTGTTGGCGGAAGATAATGACTTAAACCGTCAAATCGCAAGAATGATTCTAAAAGAAGCACAATTTGTCGTAGAAGAGGCTGTAAATGGACAAGAGGCATATGAAAAAATAAAAGCAGCAGAAGAAGGGGAGTATGCTGTTGTGCTTATGGATATTCAGATGCCGATTATGGATGGTTATGAGGCAACCAAGTTGATTCGAAACTTGTCAAATAGAGCGCTTGCAAATGTACCAATTATTGCGATGACAGCAAATGCGTTTGCAGAAGAACGAAAAAAAGCATTAGCATGTGGCATGAATGGACATGTGGCAAAACCAATAGATATAAATATTTTATTTAAAACCATAGCAAATATTTTAAAATAATAGAAAGTGAGACAATTATGAAAAAAACAAAAATCGTATGCACAATGGGACCTAACACAAATGATGAAGGCATGATGAGAAAGTTAATTCAGACGGGTATGGATATTGCACGTTTTAACTTTTCACATGGGGATCATGCAGAACAGAAAGAGCGTATGGATATGTTAAAAAGACTTAGAGCAGAAGAAGGAAAACATATTGCTATTCTTTTAGATACAAAAGGGCCAGAAATCCGTACGGGTTTATTAAAAGATGGACAGAAGGTTCAGCTTGTAGAAGGGGAGACATTTGTTCTTACAACAGAAGAAATCGAAGGTGATAACACAAGAGTAAGTATCACATATGACGGACTTGTGAATGATGCAGAAATTGGTGGAAGAATTCTTATTGATGATGGCCTTATTGAGTTAAAAGTAGTTGAAATTAAAGGGAATGATATTGTCTGTGAAATCATTAATGGTGGTGAATTAGGACAGAGAAAAGGGGTTAATGTGCCTAACGTACCAATTAAACTTCCTGCAATTACAGACAAAGATAAAGAAGATATTCGTTTTGGTGCAGAACAGGATGTAGACTTTATTGCAGCTTCTTTTGTACGTAATGCAGATTGTATTAGAGAAATTAAAGCACTTCTTCGTGAATGTGGTGCACCTTATACACCTGTAATTGCAAAGATTGAAAATGCAGAAGGTATTGATAACTTAGATGAAATTTTAGAAGTGGCAGATGGTATTATGGTTGCACGTGGTGACTTAGGTGTAGAAATCCCAGCAGAAGAAGTGCCATATATTCAGAAAATGATGATTAACAAATGTAAAGAATGCTACAAACCTGTTATTACTGCAACACAGATGTTGGATTCTATGATGCGTAATCCACGTCCTACACGAGCAGAAGTAACAGACATTGCAAATGCTGTATATGATGGTACTGACGCGGTAATGCTTTCTGGTGAAACTGCACAGGGTAAATATCCTGTAGAAGCACTTCGTATGATGGTACAGATTTGTGAAAATACAGAATCGCATTTAGACCATGAAGAAATTTTAGCAAAGATGAAAAAACAGCGTATGAAAGATACAACAAGTGCATTAGGATATGCTACTGTTTCAACGGCAGCAAACTTAGATGCAAAATGTATCATTGCTCCAACTGGTTCAGGTGCAACAGCACGTATTATTTCAAAATTTCACCCAAAAATGGAAGTGCTTGCGATTAGTCCAAATGCTAGAACACTTCGTAGAATGCAGATTCTGTGGGGCGTAAGACCTTATGAATCGGTACATGTAAATACAGCGGAGGAAATCTGTAATAATGCAATTGAAATTGCAAAAGATAGAAAACATGTAGAAGAAGGAGATTTGGCAGTTCTTACAGCAGGTATTCCTTCACCACACGTAGGTGGTTTTGACTATGGTGTAAGTAATATGATGCGTATTGTTACTATTGAATAATTAAATTAATTAAAATGGATTCAAAAAGAGGAACAAAAGAATGAGAAAAAGTAAGCACTTTAGAAAAGATGTTATCTTGGCAAGAGTGATATTTGCGATTTTGTGTCTTGTTATTATTGTGGTAATATCAATGGGTGTTTCTGCACTTAAGAATGCCTTAAACAGTGGAAATACAGATGAAGAGCCACAGACACAGCAGTACGATATTCCGGAATTTGAAGATACGGAAGAGGTAACTGAAATAGAAGAAGTGATAGATGAGATTGTTGTCTATGCGAAAACGACAGCAAAAGTAAATATGCGTGTAGAACCAAATACAAACTGTGCGGTTCTTGCGAGTGTACCAGCAGCAACAAAGATGTCTATGATAGAAGAGGTAGATGGTTGGTATAAAGTAGTATATGAAGAAAAAGAAGGCTATATCCGTGCGGATTATATTGAACTAGTGGAAGAAGTTGTTATAAGTGGTGCGGAAGTAGATACACAAGAGTAAGACAGATTCGAGGGAAATATATGAATTGGTTACTTTATGCAATTTTGGGAGCGGTATTAGCAGGTGCCTCTCCCGTATTTGCGAAAAGCGGAATGCATAAATCAAATTCACATCTGGCTGCGGCACTTAGAGGTACATGTTTGTATTTGTCAGCGTTGTACATGGTGAATTTGACTGGAACGAACATGCAACTTTCACACCTTGGACAGACCAATCTGATGTATTTGTTATTGTCAGGTATTGTGACAGGTGTTGTCTGGATTTGTTTGTTAAGAGCACTTCAATTAGGTGAAGTTGTAAAGGTTGTGCCAGTTGTAGAGGCAAGTGTAGTTCTTACTATGTTGGTAGGAATACTCTTTTTTTACGACAGCATTACATGGAATAAAATTATTATTATGATTGTTCTAGGGTCTGGTGCCATTATGATGGCAATGAAAGGTTCTGGGAGAGGTGGAAAACGCGGTGCGTGGTTGGGCTATGCGTTAGGTGCAATGGCATTTACCACATTAACAGTGATACTTAATCGTATAGGAATTAGTGGAATCAACAGTAATTATGAGCGTCTCGTTCGATATGGAGTTGCGCTTATTATAGTATGGCTGGTAACATTTGCAACAAAGGGATACAAAGGGCTTCGTGCGATGTCTTTTCTAGATGGTGTATACTTATGCATGTCAGGTGCTTCAATGGGCGGAGCCTGGTATTGTTTTCACATGGCATATGTAATGGGAGTTAATGCAAAAGTAGAGATGGTAGAGCACTATGACTTGGTTGCTGCAATTGTGCTTGGCTGTGTATTTATGAGAGAGAGACTATCTGTAAAGGCTATTTTTGGTATGATTTTTATGATGTTTGGATTTTGGCTGATGTTAGCAGATTTACCAATTATACCGTTATAGGGAAAATCATAGTGTTATAAAGTAGAAACATTAATGTGATTTTGGCATATTGTATAGTGATAACAGTATGGAGTAATCACATGGGAAATAAAGAAGACTTATATTATCAAATGCCTTTTTATATGACATATCCAATGCAGAATTTGTATTTAATGGAGATGGAATATGAAAAAGATATGGAACGAATGAAGGAACTGTATCCGAGAGAAGTACAAAATCTGCAGAAGATGATAGAACGTCGATGTGATGAGATGGAGTATGAGGGAAGCAGAATGTATGATGAGAATCCAGATCGAAGGATGTTAGAGGAAGAGGTTAGACGTATACTAGAGAAATTCCTTAGAGAAAATCCACAGTATGAAAATATGCGTCCGCCGATACAGCCAATGCCACGTCCAGAGGATATGCGCCCGCCGATACAGCCAATGCCACGTCCAGAGGATATGCGCCCGCCGATACAGCCAATGCCACGTCCAGAGGATATGCGTCCGCCGATACAGCCAATGCCACGTTCGGAGGATTTGATGGCGCAAAATCGTGGCTATGATGATAATACGTGGCTTCGTAGCTTAATTGGAATATTATTCCATGATGAAATATATCGTAGAAGATGTCGACATCGTAGATGTAATAGATGGTGGTAATAAATTTTGTAACATAGGGTGAAGCGAATGAGTAGAAACGCAACGAGAGCGACAGTGCTCAGTTTAATATTTATTGGTGCACTATTTGGATTTAGCATGTTAATGAATAAAGAGAATAAAGCCCAGACGACGACTATGGAAAGCGCAAGTCTTCCTGTTATGCAATTTATTTATGATGATATTGTATTAAATGAATTGCATGGTTATACACAAGAAATGGATATGTTATCTATGCGAGATGGTCTTATGCCACTTAATGATAGTCGACAGTTAAATACAAAGATTATCACTTATGGAAATAAGATTGATAATCTATCGTATAAGATTCGAAGCATGGATAGCGAGCGTCTGTTAGTGGAAGTAGAGCATGCAGATCTCGTGGAAGGAGAAGATACAGTTTCGTGTAAGATACAGCTACCAAGTTTATTTGAAAATAATGTTGAATATAACATGGAAATCACATTAACAATGGGAGAAAAAAATGTACACTATTATACGCGTATTGTGCAGGCTCCAAATTGTTATGTGGATGAGACGCTGGACTTTGCATTGCAGTTTCATGAATATACATTTCGTGATGATGCAGATACATTTATTCCGACCTATATGGACCCAGCAACGGGGGATGCGACTACTCTTAGTTATGTGGATTTATCATGTACACTTAGACAGATTACCTGGGCTAATTTTACCGGTGTAAAATTAACAGAGCCAGTAATCTCAATTAAAGAAATTAGTCCTTCCTACAATGTTATAACACTCAATTATGTTATGACAAATGTAAACGAGGATAAAGAAATTGAGTATTATAATGTTGAAGAATACTATCGTTTGAGACAGACAACAACACGAATTTATGTCTTAAACTTTGAACGAAGAATGAATCAGCTTTTCCGTAGTGAAAACAATTTCTTTAATGGAAATTCACAGCTGTTGCTTGGAATAAGAAATAATGATGTTGAGTTTCTTGGTAATGATTCTGGAGATAGTGTTGCCTTTGTGCAAGAAGGTGAATTGTGGAGCTATGATATTGTAAATAACAAGATTACTCAGGTATTTACATTCCGTAGTGCGGAGGGAATAAACAATCGTGAGAACTGGGATCAACATGATATAAAAATTGTACGTGTGGATGAAGCGGGTAGTATATCCTTTATTGTGTATGGATATATGAATAGTGGAGTTCATGAGGGCGATGTAGGTATGGCTGTGTATCATTATGATGCGTTGGCACAGACGGTAGAAGAAGAGGTCTTTATAAGTTCTGACAAATCGTATGAAGTATTAAAAGCCGAGCTTGGTAAACTTATGTACGTAAATGAACAGAAACAATTGTATTTCATGTTAAACCATAGTGTATATAAAATGGATTTAACAACTTTCGAGATGACAACTATTGTAAAGAATGGAACGGATGAATGTTTTGCTTCATCAAAGAGTGGAAGGTATTTTGCTTGGATTGAACCAGAAGCTGTGAATTCAAGTATGTCTATAACATTAGAGGATTTAAAGACTGGTATTAGGTACAATATAAAATCAGGCAATACAACGTACCTTAGACCGATTACTTTTATTGGAGAAGATTTTGTCTATGGCGTTGCAAGAAGTTCTGATGTTGTAGCAGACGTGTTCGGAGAATTACAATTTCCTCTAAGTGCGATAGAAATTCTCAATACATCAGAAGATAAGCAGGACGTCATCAAAGATTATCGTCCTGGTGTTGGAAAAATAGGTGAAATTTCTGTAGATGAAAATAATATCCAAGTGCAGATTGTGAAGATGTCGAATGGAAGATACGAAGAAATCGGTACTGATATGATTATGAATCGTGAGACTGAACCAATTAATGGTATAAAAGTTACAAAAGCAGTTACAGATTTGAAACAGACACAGGTCTCACTTGCCATAAAAGAACGAAAAACAACAGGGGCAGTAGAAGTAATTAAACCTAAGCATATTGTGCTAGAGGAAAATCGTACTTTTGCATTAGATGTAGATGCGAAGGATTACTATTATGTATATGTAAAAGGTGAGGTGCTTTTAGCGACCAAAGATGTATCAGAAGCGGTTCGGATTGCTAATAAAAATATGGGTGTTGTAGTAGATGCAGATGTAAAATATATTTTCAAACGTGCAAGAAATACAACCCAGACGGCGTTGAAAAATCTAACACCAAATTCAGCAGACTCGAATGCTTCTTCTATTACAAAATGTATTAGTATTATTTTAAATAGGGAAGAAATAGAAGTTCGTGCACATGAGCTGATTTCGGCAGGGAAAACACCATTTGAAATACTAAGTGGTACTTTAAAGGATGCAAAGGTAATTGAATTAAAAGGAAACAGTGTAGAAGAACTGTTATATTTTATAGATCAGTCGACTCCAGTATTTGCAAAAACCTCCGAAAATAGCGCTGTGTTATTAACTGGATACTCTGCAAATTATATCTACTATTATGATACGGCAAGTGGACAGACCAAGAGTATAGATTATG
Organism: Agathobacter sp.; assembly: GCA_017407605.1. Taxonomy (GTDB): domain Bacteria; phylum Bacillota; class Clostridia; order Lachnospirales; family Lachnospiraceae; genus Roseburia. Next base: position 23,423 of record JAFQWG010000047.1, read on the forward strand.
CTAGTGCAGAGGAAATGTTTGATAATGGTGGTCATTACTTTATTGCATACGTGAAATAATGCAAAAAAGTGTTGTCAATTTGAACAATTAAGGGAAGCCTTTTTTGAATCCTTAGTGTAAGTTTAACAGAAATAAATGAATTGCTTGCAAAATAAAATAATATAAGTTATATTGAAATCTGTATTTAAATAGGATTTGAATGAGGAGTGCATAATGAGCAGAAAGAATGTAATTGTTTCTAATGTATCAGAGGGCCATGAGAATCCAATCGCTGAACTGGTACAGTTGGCGTGTAGATTTGACAGCGAGATAACATTAGAGAGCGATAATCGTCGTATTAATGCCAAAAGCATTATGGGTATTATGGCTTTCAATCCGTCTGAAGGCATGTCA
>JAFQWG010000048.1 GCA_017407605.1 Agathobacter sp.
ACATCCATTGGAAACTAATGTTTTCGCATCTTCCAGATTTAATTCATTCTGTGTTGCACATGGAAGTGCAATATCTGCTTTTACTGACCATACTCCTTTTCCTTCATGGTATTCTGAATTAGGACGATAGGTTTTGTACTCTGTAAGTCTTGCACGTTTTACTTCTTTGATTTCTTTCAATGCTGCTACGTCAATGCCTTCTTCATCGTAAATCCAGCCTGTAGAATCAGAACAGGTAACTACTTTTGCACCCAACTGCTGTGCTTTTTGGATTGCATAGATTGCAACATTGCCAGAACCAGAAACTACGATTGTTTTACCTGACAGTTCTATTCCGTTCATCTTTAACAGTTCTTCTGTCAAATACAAAAGTCCATATCCGGTCGCTTCTGTTCTTGCTAAAGAACCACCATAACTTAATCCTTTTCCTGTAAGCACACCTTCATACACACCACGGATTCTCTTATACTGACCATACATATATCCGATTTCTCTTGCCCCAGTTCCAATATCACCAGCTGGTACATCCGTATCAGCTCCAATATATTTATAAAGTTCTGTTATAAAGCTCTGACAAAATGCCATAACTTCTCTGTCAGATTTTCCCTTTGGATCAAAATCCGAACCACCTTTTCCACCACCAATTGGCAGACCTGTCAGTGAATTTTTAAATATCTGCTCAAATCCTAGAAATTTAATAATTCCAAGATTTACAGAAGGATGTAATCTCAATCCTCCCTTGTACGGACCGATGGCACTACTAAACTGTACACGATAACCTGTATTTACCTGTACCTGACCTTGATCATCAATCCATGGAACACGGAACTTAATCTGTCTTTCTGGATTTACCAATCGTTCCAGTAAAGCATCCTTTCTGTACTTTTCTTCATTTGTCTCCACTACCACTCTTAAGGATTCTAATACCTCCTTAACAGCCTGATGAAATTCTGGTTCCGCAGGATTCTGTTTTATTACCTGTTCGATTACTTCATCAACATACGACATATTGACTTCCTCCTTCTACCTCTGTTTTCTATGAAAATAAAAAAAGACAAAGTACCTTCAAGAAATAAATCTTGAAAGACTCCTTTGTCTTCATGTGGGTGATAATACTCCATTCAAAAATCTTTGTCAACAATAAAATTTTTCAAAAAAACTGTTGACAACTAAATTTTCAGGTACTAAAATCCAAGCATAGGCAAGGGCGTCTTGGATTTATTCCTAGGCGCCTTTTTCTATGACTTTTATTGTATTTTGAAAGGAGCATGACACTATGGTAAAGAAAATCCCTGAACTTTATGGAAGTCTTGTATTTAACAACAAGATCATGCGTGAAAAATTACCTAAGGACGTTTACAAAGCTCTTAGGAAAACAATCGAAAATAATACACATTTGGAATTAGATGTTGCAAATGCTGTAGCTACAGCTATGAAAGAATGGGCAATTGAAAATGGAGCAACTCATTTTACACACTGGTTTCAACCTATGACTGGACTCACTGCTGAAAAACACGATAGTTTCATTTCGCCAATCGGTGATGGAGAAATCGCAATGGATTTCTCTG
>JAFQWG010000049.1 GCA_017407605.1 Agathobacter sp.
AAGATATTGCTAATGCTTTGTTTATCAGCCGAAGTCACTTGTCTACCCGTTTCAAACAAGAGACTGGTATGAATTTAACGGAGTATATTCATTACATTAAGATTTCTGAAGCAAAGCATCTGCTAAAACATACAGATAAAAATCTTCTATTAATTAGTAATTATTTAGGATACTCTTCGCAAAGTCACTTTACAAGAATATTTAAAAAAATGGTGGGTATGTCACCGATAGAATATAGGGAGAAATAAAAAAGAGGGAGTTTCAAACTCCCTCTAACTATGTGTATCAATGACTTTCTATTCCAAGCATATGGCATCCATGGATATTTTTCTTCGATTTCCAAGTCATATACTTCTATAAATCTTTTCTATGAAACTGTATATTCGTATCTTCCAGCCTCTACTTCCATCACCTTACCATCAGGCAAAACAAGTGTAGCATCCATTGGAACCTGAACTTCTATATACAACTTATCTTCTTCATATCTCCATCCAGAAACAATCTCTCCCACTGGTGATTGATAAGTAGCTTTTGCATATTCTAAAGACTTATGTGCTTGTGGCTGAATCGTTAATCTACCATTTTCCAATTTGATACCACATACTCCTGAGAATAGCCAGCCTGTAATCGCACCTTTTGAATAGTGATTTAAGGACGCTTTTACTTCACCTTTTTCATTGATACCATCCCATTCTTCCCAAATGGTGGTAGCACCTTTTTTCACTGCATAGAGCCAGCTTGGACAGGTATCCTGCAATAAGAGTTTATATGCTGTTTCTACATAACCATACTCTGCTAATACTGGACAAAGTAAAGGTGTTGATAAAAAGCCCGTATTCAAATGGTAATCATTTTTGATTACCAACTGATTCAAATCATCGGCAGCCTGTTTCTTTTCTTCTTCACTCAGCAAATCAAATGCAATGGCACGAATATATTCTGCCTGCCGATCTGACTCTATTTTTCCATCTGTAGTTGCGATAAATCGAAAAGCCTGCTTTGCTTTTTCGGCTGTTTCAATATAATGTTTTGCATCTTCATCTCTTCCAAGAACTAATGCTATCTCTGCCATCAATTTCCCAGAATATGCAAAGTATGCAGTAGCTACTTTTCCTTGTGGAGTACGCATAGCAGAGGTGCTTTCCACATCAGGTTCACACCATTCACCATAATCAATTCCAGTTTCAATACTGTAATTACGATATGGATTTCTCTTTAAAAGCTTCAGTGGGTTCATTGGCTTTTCTTTTGCTCTTTTCTCTAAAAATGCATACCACTTCTGCATCATCTCATAATTTTCTTCTAAGATACGGATATCGCCATATCTCTTGTACAAAGTATATGGCACGATGATACTTGCATCACCCCAACCTACAGATCCTGCAAGAAGTCCTGAGAAAAAGCTTGGCACATTGTTCTTTGGCGCAATATTGGATACCTTTCCATCCTCATGCTGAGCAAAACGACATTCTCCCAGCCATTTTCGGATAACAGGATAACAATCC
>JAFQWG010000005.1 GCA_017407605.1 Agathobacter sp.
TAAGACCGCATTTTATAATGAAATAGCAAAGAAGCTTCTTGCGTTTTCCGAGGAACTGGAAAGAAATAACTATATAGAAGCTGTAGCACAGAAATACAAAATCAGTTTTGATGATTTGCGAAAACTGGTAAATAACCTAGCCATGAAAGGTGGCGGTATAAGCAAACCTACCCAGTTAAAGAGTGGTATCCATGAGAATAAGAAAAAAGAAGACGGCATGAAGCAGTCGCAGAAACTGCTTTTGACATGGCTCATCGAAGATACCAGACTTTTTAAAACGGTTTCTAGTCTTATTACACCGGATGATTTTACAGAGGAGATGTACCATAAGGTTGCAGAAGTCTTGTTCGGGCAGTATAAAGAAAATGGTACGGTAAATCCTGCGGCGATTATCAGTATGTTTGAGGACGAAGAGGAACAAAAAGAAGTGGCAGGCTTGTTTAATGCTCGTATTCATGAAGTGGAGACACAGAGTGATATGGAGAAAGCGTTAAAAGAGACAATTATACGTGTAAAACAAAACGCGAATGATTACAGAAGTGCACATACAGATCCAAATGATTTAAATGCAATGATGCAGATGGTGGCGGACCGTAAGGCACTCGATGAATTGAGGAAACTGCATATTTCCATCAATTAAGGACAAAATAGTAAATAACCTGAGAGGATGAATCAAAATGGCAAAGAATAACGAAGAAAATGTAAATGTTGTAGAAACAGAAGAAATGAAACAGAAGTTTCAGGAAAAATTAGTTGAACTTCTTGCGCTTGGTAAGAAAAAGAAAAACATTCTGGAATATCAGGAAATCAGTGACTTTTTCAAAGATTTAAATCTTGATGCGGAAAAGATGGAACTTGTATTGGATTACTTGGATCACAACGGCATCGACGTATTAAAAATTGTAGACGACGATGACGATGATGATGAAATCATCTTAACCGAAGAAGATGATGTTGAAGTAGAAAAGATTGACCTTTCTGTACCAGACGGTGTCAGCGTAGAAGATCCAGTTCGTATGTACTTAAAAGAAATTGGTAAAGTACCACTTCTTAGTGCAGAAGAAGAAATCGAACTTGCGCAGAAAATGGAAGCAGGTGCGGTTGCAACTGAGAAAATAGCTATCTTAGAAGAACGTATGGAAGAAGCAGAAGAATCTGAAATAGAAGAGTTAAAAGAAGAAATTAAAAACTTACAAAAGGATGTAGATTTGGGAGCAGAAGCAAAGAAACGTCTTGCAGAAGCTAACCTTCGTCTTGTAGTAAGTATTGCAAAACGTTATGTTGGTCGTGGTATGCTTTTTCTTGACTTAATTCAGGAAGGAAATCTTGGTCTTATTAAGGCTGTAGAAAAATTTGATTACCGTAAAGGTTACAAATTCTCAACATATGCAACATGGTGGATTCGTCAGGCTATTACACGTGCAATCGCAGATCAGGCTAGAACGATTCGTATCCCAGTGCATATGGTAGAAACGATCAACAAATTAATTCGTGTATCTAGACAGCTTCTTCAGGAGTTAGGTCGTGAACCATCTCCAGAAGAAATTGCAGAAGAAATGAATATGCCAGTAGACCGTGTTCGTGAAATCTTAAAGATTTCTCAGGAACCAGTGTCTCTTGAAACTCCAATTGGTGAAGAAGAAGATTCACATCTTGGTGATTTTATCCGTGATGAAAATGTACCTGTTCCAGCAGATGCAGCTGCATTTACTCTTTTAAAAGAACAGTTAGAAGAAGTATTAGGTACTTTAACAGAACGTGAACAGAAAGTTCTTACCCTTCGTTTTGGCTTGGAAGATGGACGTGCTCGTACTTTGGAAGAAGTTGGTAAGGAGTTCAACGTTACTCGTGAACGTATTCGTCAGATTGAAGCAAAAGCACTTCGAAAGCTTCGCCATCCAAGCAGAAGTCGCAAATTAAAGGATTACTTAGAGTAAGATAAATGATTAAATTGTCAAAAAGAATGAAGGCGGTGTCATCCATGGTTACACCGGGAAGTGTCTTAGCGGATATTGGAACGGACCATGGATATGTACCGATTTCATTGGTACAAAGGAAAAAAATAAAGAAGGCGATTGCAATGGATGTGAATAAAGGACCATTGCAGCGTGCAAAAGAGCATATTCAGGAATTTCAGTTAGAGGATTACATAGAAACACGTCTCTCGGATGGGGTAAAGAAGTTAGAGGTGGGAGAAGTAGACTCTATCTTAATTGCTGGAATGGGTGGAGAATTGGTTATCCGCATCATGACAGAGGGGATGGAGGTTTGTAGAAGCGCAAAAGAGTTGGTTTTACAGCCTCAATCAGAACTTGGGAAGGTGCGTAAGTTTTTGCGCGAGAAAAATTTCGAAATCATTGATGAGGATATGGTAATCGAGGATGGTAAATATTATCCGATGATGAAGATTGTTCCGGTAGATGAGATTGCACTATGGGAAATATTGCCAGAGGAAGTGATTTCTGCCTGCGATGAATATGGTCCATTTTTACTTAAGAATGGTAATCCATCACTTCGCAAATATCTGGTAAAACAGCACAAACAGTTGACTAAAATATTAAAAGAACTGGAAAAACAGCCAGAGTCAAGAGCAATTTTGAAACGCAAAGCCGAAGTGCAAAAAGAAATATTCTTAAATGAATCTGCATATACAATATTGGGGGCGATAAAAAATGCAGGAATATAACATTACAATTAAAATTTCAAAGGGAAAAAATATTACAAGGCGAGTGGCAGAAGGCACTCGTTTTGTGTCATTAGCTGAAGAATATCAAGCTGAGTATAATGAAAAGATTGTGCTCGTGCTTCTAAACAATAAACTGCGTGAATTAAGTAAAGTAATTGACAATGATGGAGAGGTTTACTTTGTTACGATGACGGATCGTGATGGAAAGCGTGCGTATAGAAGAAGTATAACCTTGTTATTGCAAAAGGCAGTGTATAATCTCTGGGGGAAAAGGGCGCATGTTCGCGTAATGCATTCGCTTGGAGAGAGTTATTACTGTGAATTAGAAGGCCATGAAATGGATAAAGCGAGTTTGCTTATGCTCAAACAGGAAATGCTTCGTTTGGTTGATTTGAATATTCCAATCAAAAAACAGAATGTAAAAACAGACAAAGCACGTGAAATGTTTCATGATTTTAAACTGTATGATAAAGAGCGTCTTATGGCCTATCGCCGTAGCTCACGTGTAAATGTATATAATTTAGATGGCATGATGGATTATTATTATGGTTATATGGTGCCATCAACGGGATATTTACAGTGGTTTGATTTGGATTTGTATGAGTCTGGATTTGTAGTGATGTTTCCAAATAAGAATGGAAGCGTTGTAGAACCACTGAATACTTCGAACAAACTTTATCACACCTTAGATGAATCAAAGGAATGGAGCCGTATGCTTGGTGTCGGCTCAGTTGGAGCATTAAATGAAGCCATTTCACAGGGAAGAGGAAAAGATATCATTCTTTTGCAGGAAGCTTTGATGGAAGAACGTATTGGAACAATTGCAGCACAGATTGCAAAGGATACCAGCAAGAAATTTATCATGATTGCGGGACCATCTTCGTCTGGAAAGACAACTTTTTCGAATCGTTTGTCTATCCAGCTTAGTGCAAAGGGTCTTTGTCCACATCCAATCGGGTTGGACGACTACTATGTGGATCGTGAAAAATGTCCAAGGGATGAAAATGGAGAGTACGACTTTGAGTGCTTAGAATCTATTGATGTGGAGCGCTTTAATGATGATATGGTACGCCTTTTAAATGGCAAAGAAATTGAGATGCCTTCGTTTAATTTTAAAACAGGTAAGAGAGAGTATCGAGGAAAGAAGTTAAAATTGGGTGAAAATGATATTCTTGTAATCGAGGGGATTCATGGATTAAATGATAAATTATCACACTCTTTGCCAGCAGAGAGCAAGTTCCGTATTTATATTTCTGCTTTAACACAGCTTAATATTGATGAACATAATCCGCTTCCAACAACAGACGGAAGATTACTTCGCCGTATTGTGCGTGATGCTCGCACGCGTAATACCACAGCACAGGAAACCTTGGGTATGTGGCATTCAGTACGTCGAGGAGAGGAAAAATACATTTTCCCATTTCAAGAGGGAGCAGATGTGATGTTTAATTCTGCGCTGGTATATGAGATTGCTGTATTAAAGACTTACGCAGAACCACTACTATTCCAGATACCTCGTGATAGTGCAGAGTATCCGGAAGCAAAACGTCTGCTTAAGTTCTTAGATTATTTCCTACCACTTCCAACGGAGGATATTGCACAGAACTCATTAGTGAGAGAATTTATTGGTGGAAGCTGCTTTCATGTATAAGAAAAACTCGGCATTTGCCGAGTTTTTCTTATATAGTATCTGTAATTTCTGTTACATCATCTGAATCAGCACTGATATCAATTGTGCTCAATGTGCGGCGTTTGATACGAGCTTCTTCTGATGTTTTAAGAAGATATGCTTTGATGTCATCTGCATGTTTGATATGTTCTAAACGGACTTCCTTATGTGTCACATCACCTGTATAGCATACGATAGTAGCAAGACCAAAGATACGTTCCATTAAAGTCTTGTTCAATTTTACGTCCTGAATTTTGTACATGTAACAATCATCCTCTGTTGTATTTAAGAGGCCTTGTGAGATTGTTAAAAGAGAAGGTGAGATTTTGTATTTAGTAAATGTCCATGGAAGACCGAAAAATAAAAGACGCTTTCTTTCTTCGAAAACTACAGTTGTGTCCATGTCTATTTGGATATCATTTGTTTTTGTTTCAGCCATTGTTTGTACTCCTTTTTTCATGATTTTAAATGGAAAAAATCCACTAATTTAATAATACTAAAAAAACTTTAAAATGCAATATATTTTATCTTGAACTTTAACTTTGAAAGAGATATAATAGAAAAAATTTGTGTAAAAATAGGAGGAAGAAAATGAGACATTTGATTAGTCCATTGGATTTCTCGGTGGAAGAGTTGGACAAGCTCTTAGATCTTGCCAATGACATTGAGAAAAATCCTGATAAATATGCAAAAGCATGTGACAGAAAGAAAATTGCTACTTGTTTCTATGAGCCAAGTACAAGAACAAGACTTTCATTTGAAGCTGCCATGTTAAATCTTGGTGGTTCTGTTTTAGGTTTCGCTGGAGCTGATTCTTCATCTGCAGCTAAGGGCGAAAGTGTTTCTGATACAATTCGTGTTATTTCTAGTTATGCTGATATTTGTGCAATCCGTCATCCAAAGGAAGGTGCTGCACTTGTTGCGGCTTCTAAATCTACAATCCCTGTTATTAACGCAGGAGATGGTGGACATCAGCATCCAACCCAGACTCTTACAGATCTCCTTACCATTCGTTCTTTAAAAGGACGTTTAGATAACATCACAATTGGTCTTTGTGGAGATTTAAAGTTTGGCCGTACTGTACATTCTTTGATCCATGCATTGGTACGTTATGAAAATGTAAAATTTGTTCTTATTTCGCCAGAAGAACTTCGTGTGCCAGAATATATTCGTGAAGATGTATTAAAAGCAAAGGGGATTGAATACAAAGAGGTAGAACGTTTAGAAGATGCAATCGGTGAACTTGATGCATTGTATATGACACGTGTTCAGAGAGAACGTTTCTTCAACGAAGAAGATTATATTCGTTTGAAAGACTTCTATGTGTTAAATAAAGAAAAATTAGAATTAGCAAAAGATGACATGTTAATTCTTCATCCACTTCCACGTGTAAACGAAATTGCTGTAGAAGTAGATGATGATCCAAGAGCCGTATATTTCAAACAGGCACAGTATGGTGTGTATGTTCGTATGGCTTTGATTCTTACATTACTTGAAATCGAAGTTTAGGAGGAGACGGCTATGTTAAATATTAGTGGTATTAGCGAAGGTTTTGTGTTAGACCATATCCAGGCGGGGATGAGTCTCCAGATTTACAATGACCTTAAGCTTGATAAATTGGATTGTACAGTGGCAATCATTAAAAATGCGAGAAGTAACAAGATGGGCAAGAAGGATATCATCAAAGTAGAATGTCCAATCGAGGCACTTGACCTTGATATCTTAGGTTTCATTGATCACAACATTACAGTAAATGTAATTAAAGGTGATCGTATTGTGGAAAAGAGAGCACTTACACTTCCTACTGAAGTAACAAATGTAATCAAATGTAAAAATCCTAGATGTATTACTTCTATCGAACAGGAATTAGATCAGGTATTCCTTCTTACAGATGAATTGAAAGAAGTATATCGTTGCAAATACTGTGAAGAAAAATACACAAATCCAAACAGAAGAAAAATCGTAAAATAAGAGAATTGTAGTGGCACCCTGTCAGAAAAATGACAGGGTGTTTTTTTTGTGAAAGAATCAGAAGCGAGGCTTTTATTGTTTTATAAAGTTGTGATTGAGCTCGGTGAGTAATTTTTCATACATAAGACCTGCGGCCATCCAAAATGGAAGGTAGTCTAGGCGTACAAGGCCATCAATAGCATATTTTTCACCTTCATAACTCCATGGACATACGTCAAAGTTACTTAGAATACTGCCCGTGATATATTCTGTGGTCATAATAGCAGTGCCATAAAGAAGCCCCCTGCTGAGTAGTGGCCAATGAGAGATTTTTGGTGCGATAACTCCAATTCCTGCTGCCATACCATAGATGGGGAACATCCATGCGGAGGTTTTTCCCATTAATTTTTTGTCTTTTTGAGTAAAAGCGCCTGCAGAGGTGAAAGCTATCTCAATACACCAGCCAGCCAAACCGCAGATAATAAAGTTCTTTCCATGCATAATAGAGTCCTTTCTAAGTAGATATGAAATATGTAAACAACTGCTCAATCGTTTGCAATCTTTAGTATTTTGCCTTATAATGAAATGAAGTATGCACATAATTTATAGAGTAAGAAAAGAAATTTTTTATGAGGTGAAAAAGTGTCGAAATACGCCAATATCATAGTTGATATTTCTCATGAAAAACTGGATAAGACGTTTCAATATCTTGTGCCAAAAGAATTGGAGCAGGAGATTGAACTGGGCGTGTTGGTAGACATTCCATTTGGTCATCGTACAATTACAGGATATGTAGTTGAGCTTACCGACGAGGCAGAGTTTGATGTCAGTCGTATGAAGCCAATTATTGGTGTGAAAAAGGACAGTGTTCCAATTGAGTCACAGCTTATCGCGCTAGCAGGCTGGATGCGTAAAAATTATGGTGCAACGATGAATCAGGCACTTAAGACAGTAATTCCGATTAAGCAAAAAACGAAGGCAATTGAAAGGAAGACTTTAAAACTTCTATTGAGTAAAGAAGAGGCACTTCATACACTTGCGTTGTTTGAAGCAAAACACTTTACTGCAAAAGCAAGATTGCTTCGTGAACTTATGCAGGAGGGAGAATTGGATTACTCTGTTGTAACCCAAAAACTTCATGTGCCTGCTACAACGGTAAAAAATCTGGAACAACAGAGGATATTAAAGATAGAGGTATCAAAGGAATACCGTAATCCGGTGAATCATTTAAAAGTATCCGGATATCACCTAACTTTAAATAAAATGCAGCAGTCAGTTGTTGATGTTATAACAACAAATATGGACGCTAACATTCCTAGGACTTATTTGCTAAAAGGGGTTACAGGAAGCGGGAAGACAGAAGTCTATATGGAACTTATTGCCCATACAATAGAGATGGGAAAACAGGCGATTGTTTTGATTCCGGAAATTGCACTTACCTATCAGACGGTAATGCGCTTTTATAATCGCTTTGGAGACAGAGTATCAATTATGAATTCTCGACTTTCGCAGGGAGAGCGATATGACCAGTATCTTCGTGCGAAAAACGGAGATATTGATATTATGATAGGACCACGTTCGGCACTTTTTGCACCATTTGAACGTCTTGGACTTATCATTATAGACGAGGAACATGAAAACTCCTATAAGAGCGAAACTGTGCCACGATATCATGCAAGGGAAACCGCGATTGAGCGTGCACGCATGAATCAGGCAAGTGTGGTGCTTGGCTCAGCAACTCCTTCGGTAGATAGTTATTATCAGGCGAGGAAAGGAGAATATGAGCTATTAGAACTGACAGAACGTGTACAGGAGAAACCGCTTCCAAGCTGTGAAGTAATAGATTTAAGAGAAGAACTTAGGAATGGAAATCGCTCTATTTTAAGTGAGCGGCTACAAGAACTTATGGAGGACCGCTTGCGAAAGGGGCAGCAGACGATGTTGTTTTTAAATCGTCGTGGTGTTGCAGGATTTATGTCCTGCCGAGCATGCGGGCATGTGGTAAAATGTCCACATTGTGATGTATCTTTAAGTCAGCATAACAATGGCAAAATGGTTTGTCACTACTGTGGTTATGAAGAGACTGTGCCAAACGTTTGTCCATCGTGTGGTTCAAAGTATATCAGTGGTTTTAAGGCTGGTACGCAAAAGATAGAAGAGATGGTAAAACAGAGATTTCCAGGGGCAAGAGTGCTTCGTATGGATTTTGATACGACCAGAACTAAGGATAGTTATGAACAGATTTTACAGGCGTTTGCTAATCAGGAAGCAGATATCCTAATTGGTACGCAGATGATAGTAAAAGGACATGATTTTCCAAATGTTACTTTGGTTGGTGTGCTTGCAGCGGATATGTCTTTGCATGTAAGTGACTTTCATGCAGCAGAGAGAACCTTCCAGCTTCTGACACAGGCAGCAGGACGAGCGGGCCGCGGAGATGAGACAGGAGATGTGGTAATTCAGACGTACAATCCAGAGCATTATGCGGTTCTTACGGCGAAAGCACAGGATTATGAAAGCTTTTATGAGCAGGAAATTATGTATCGTCAGTTTGGATTTTATCCACCAGTTTGGAATCTGCTTTTGGTTATGTGTACATCTGAGCAGGAGAAACTCTTAGAGGTAATGAGTGAGAAACTGGTTAGTCGTCTGCAGAGCTATATTGACACAGATGAGGTGTTGCAGAAAGAAAGGATACAGCTGGTAGGTCCAACGGATGCTGCAATTGCCAAAGTCAATGATGTGTATCGTAAGATCATTTATATAAAAACAAAAGAATACAAATCCTTAGTCTTATTAAAAGATAGATTAGAGGATTACATGAAAGATAATAGGGATTTTCAAAATGTATCCGTACAGTTTGATTTCAACCCAATGAGTGGATTTTAAGGAGGAAAGAAAAATGGCATTAAGAGAGATTAGAGTACAGGGAGATCCAGTTCTTGAGAAAGTATGTAAAGAAGTAAAAGAGATTACACCTAGAACTCAGGATTTAATTGACGATATGATTGAAACTATGTATGAAGCAAATGGTGTAGGTCTTGCAGCTCCACAGGTAGGCATTTTAAAGAGAATTGTTGTAATTGATGTTGGTGAAGGCCCAATTGTTATGATTAACCCTCGTATTATCAGTACAGATGGGGAACAGACAGGCGATGAAGGCTGTCTTTCTGTTCCAGGAAAAGCAGGCTGTGTCACTCGTCCAAATTATGTAATGGCGCGTTTCTTCAACGAAGACATGCAGGAATGTGAAATTGAAGGTACAGAGCTTTTAGCAAGAGCAATCTGTCACGAGTTAGATCATTTGGATGGACATCTCTATGTAGAAAAAGTAGAAGGCGGACTTCATGATGTAACTTATGAAGAAGAGGTAGAAGAATAATGAAAGTTATCTTTATGGGAACCCCTGATTTTGCTGTGGGGACGTTAGAAGAAATAATAAAGGCAGGACACGAGGTGGCACTGGTAGTTACTCAGCCAGATAAACCAAGAGGACGTAGTGGAGCACTCCAGTTTCCTCCGGTAAAAGAATGTGCAGTGGCACATGGTATTGAAGTATTCCAGCCTAGAAAAATCAGAGAAGAAGAAAATGTAGAATATTTACGCAAATATAATGCAGATATTATTGTTGTAGCAGCTTTTGGACAGCTTCTTCCAAAAAGTATTTTAGAAATGCCAAAATACGGATGTATTAATGTGCATGCGTCTCTTTTGCCAAAATATCGTGGCGCAGCACCAATTCAGTGGTCTGTAATTAATGGTGATGCAGTTACTGGCGTTACAATTATGCAGATGGATATCGGCATGGATACAGGTGATATGATTGCAAAGCGAGAAGTGGTTATCGGTGAGGAAGAAACCGGTGGTGGACTTTTTGATAAATTAGCTGAAGTTGGGGCAAAATTATGTGTAGATACTATGGTGGAAATCGAAAATGGTACTGCTACACGTACGCCTCAAAACCATGATGAAGCAACACATGTTTCCATGATTAGCAAGGAACTTGGAAATATTGACTGGAATAAGTCTGCTCTTGAGATTGAGAGACTTGTGCGTGGGCTTAATCCATGGCCAAGTGCATTTACAAAGTTAGAGGGCAAAACCTTTAAAATTTGGAAAGCGAAAGTACTTGATAAGACAACTGATATGGAAGTAGGAACAGTTTCTTATATTGGAAAAGAAGGTCTTGAAGTACAGACTGGAGAGGGTGTGCTTTCACTTTTAGAAGTGCAGTTAGAAGGCAAAAAACGTATGGAAGTGGATGCGTTCTTGCGTGGATACAGCGTGGAAGCAGGTACAAGACTTGGACAGTAAAAGTATTGCCTATAAAAAGGAGTGATTTGATGTTTTATTATTTTGATCCAACTTATACATTGGTGTTGATTGGTGCAGTGATTTGTATGATTGCATCAGCAAATGTAAAGTCAACTTACAAAAGATTTGCTCAGATGCGTAGTATGACAGGAATGACAGGTGCACAGGTAGCAGAACGCTTATTAAGAAATGCAGGAATTCATGATGTAAGCGTAGGACATGTGGCAGGGGAATTATCTGATCACTATAATCCAGCAAAAAAAGTGGTGAATTTATCGGATTCTGTATATAGTTCATCTTCAGTAGCTGCAATCGGTGTGGCTGCACATGAGTGTGGACATGCAATTCAGCATGCAAAAGGATATGCTCCGCTTAAGTTTAGAACATGGTTTGTACCAGTTGCAAATTTTGGCTCAAAGCTCGCATGGCCACTTATTTTAATTGGATTATTTATCAATGCAGAATCTTCACAGTTTATGATTGATGCGGGAATAGTTTTATTTTCTTTTGCAGTGATTTTCCAGTTGATTACTTTACCTGTAGAGTTTAATGCTTCAAGCAGAGCACTTGTGCTTTTAGAGCAGCAGGGAATTTTAAGTGAACAGGAATTGCCATATACCAAAAAGGTATTAAAAGCAGCGGCTTATACCTATGTGGCAAGTGCAGCAGCAGCTATTTTACAGCTTCTTCGTATCATAATGTTATTTGGAGGCAGAAGACGAAATGACTAATGGTGTCAGTGTAAGAGAATTGGTGTTAGACATCCTTATGGAGGTAAATGAGAAGGAACAGTATTCTCATTTGGTTATCCGAGATGTGCTAAACAAATACCAGTATCTGGAGAAGCAGGAAAGAGCATTTTTGACCCGTCTTGCAGAAGGTACAATCGAGCATATGCTCGAAATGGACTTTGTAATCAATTCTTTTTCAAAGGTTAAAGTGAAGAAAATGAAACCACTTATTCGAAATCTTCTTCGGATGAGTGTGTATCAGCTGAAATATATGGACTCCATTCCGGATGCTGCAGTTTGCAATGAGGCAGTGAAGATTGCAAAAAAACGTGGCTTTGGACAGCTTCGAGGATTTGTGAATGGTGTGCTTCGAAATATCGCAAGAGAACTCTCATATTTGAAGTATCCAGATGAAAGACTAGAACCAGTGCGTTTCTTAGAAGTAACGTATTCTGTGCCTGCATGGATGGTGGAGCAGTGGATAAAAGATTATGGATATGAGCAGGCAAAAAGTATCTGTGAAAGTTTCTTAAAAGAACGTCCAATTACAATTCGTACAAATACGACAAAGATTACACCAGAAGTGTTAAAAGAGAAGTTAGAAGCAGAAGGTGTGACAGTGCAGGTGGTAGAGCCGCTTGATTACGCATTTGAAATCAAAGGCTTTGATTATCTGCAGTCTCTTGATAGTTTTAATGAAGGCCTTTTCTATGTGCAGGATATTAGTTCTATGATGGTAGCAGAGATTGCTGCTCCAGAAAAGAATAGCTATATTATTGATGTATGTGCGGCTCCAGGTGGAAAAAGTTCTCATCTTGCAGAGAAGATGGAAGGCTCTGGTATGGTAGAAGCACGTGATTTGACAGAATACAAGGTTTCTTTGATTGAGGAGAATATCGAACGTCATGGATTAGAAAATATGAACGCCGTTCAAAAGGACGCAACCATATTTGATGAAGACTCAGTAAATAAAGCAGATGTACTGATTTGTGATTTGCCATGCTCGGGGCTTGGGGTAATGGGGAAGAAAACAGATATCCGCTATAAGATGACTGCAGAGAAGCAAAGAGACTTGGTGCAGTTACAGAGAGAAATCTTATCTACCGTACATGCTTATGTAAAACCAGGTGGAGTTATGGTGTATAGTACTTGTACGATACATAAAGGTGAAAATGAAGGTAATGTCGAATGGTTTGTAAAGAATCATCCAGAGTTTGAAGTGTTATCAAAGGAGCAGATGTTCCCAGGAAACACTTATCATGATGGCTTCTTTATTGCAAAACTTAGACGTAATGCATAATAGAGTTCTAAGAGAGGGAATTTTATGCCAGAGAGAATAGATATCAAATCCATGAATTTAAGCGAGCTTATTGCTTTTATGGAAGAGATGGGAGAGAAGGCTTTTCGTGCAAAACAGATTTATCAGTGGATACATGAAAAGCAGGTGGATAGTTTCGATGAGATGACCAATATCTCAAAGAAACTCATCGAAAGTTTGAAAGAAAAAACATATCTGACAAGCCTTGTGAAAGAGGAAGTGCAGATTTCAAAACTGGACGGAACGAGAAAGTATCTTTTCTTGTTGGAAGATGGCAATGTAATTGAAAGTGTGCTGATGCGTTATAAGCATGGTAATTCCGTGTGTATTTCATCCCAGGTAGGGTGTCGTATGGGCTGTCGTTTCTGTGCTTCGACTTTGGATGGTCTTGTACGAGGTCTAACTGCAGGGGAAATGCTTGATCAGATTTATAAGATTGGCAAAGATATCGGAGAACGTATTTCCAATGTGGTTGTTATGGGGACAGGTGAGCCACTCGACAATTATGACAATCTGCTTAAATTTATTGAACTTTTGACAGATGAACATGGAATCAATATCAGTCAGCGAAATTTGACGGTTTCGACGTGTGGTATTGTGCCAAGGATGCGTGAATTAGCAGATGAAAATCTTGCGATTACACTTGCTCTTTCCTTACACGCATCAAATCAGAGTAAGCGGCTTGAACTTATGCCAGTAGCGAATAAATATGATATCAAAGAAGTAGTGGATGCTTGTAAGTATTACTTTGAACAGACTGGCAGGCGTATCACATTTGAATACAGTTTGGTAGGCGGAGTTAATGATACAGATGAAGATGCAAAAGAATTGATTCAGTTGATTAAGGGAATCAATTGTCATGTAAATTTGATTCCGGTAAATCCCATCAAAGAACGTGACTATGTGCAGTCAAATGCAAAGGTGATTGAAAACTTTAAAAACAAGCTGGAAAAAGGTGGAATTAATGCCACGGTACGAAGAGAGATGGGACGTGACATTGATGGTGCATGTGGACAGCTTAGAAAGCGATATAAAGACACCAAAGATAATTTATAAAAAGATTATGAAGAATAGGAAGGACAAGGCTTTACGCCTTGCCCTTTTTTTATAGGTATGATAAAATTATAAGATGAATTTAGTTGCACAAGCATGTGAAAAAAAGGTCCAGTGGGCCTTTTTGAGCGTGTCTAGCAATGCCTAGTGCACGGTTTAAGAAAGGACAGCAAAGGAATGAAAGCGTTTTCCATAACGGATACGGGAGTTTTGCGTACGATGAATCAGGACTACTGTTTTTCATCAAATACTCCAATTGGAAAACTACCAAATCTCTACATAGTTTGTGATGGAATGGGTGGACATAAGGCTGGAGAATATGCTTCCAGATATACAGTTGAACGTATTGTGGCATCAGTATCGAGAAGTAGAACAGAAAATCCAGTACGCATTTTAAAATCTGCTATTCAAAAAGCAAATGAGATTTTAGTAGTGGAATCACAAGAATATAAAGAAAAGCAGGGCATGGGAACGACCGTTGTGGCAGCTACGATTATAGGTGATAAGATGTATGTTGCAAATGTAGGGGACAGTCGTTTGTATGTAATCAATCAGACAATTGAACAGATTACCAATGACCATTCTTACGTGGAAGAGATGATTCGCATCGGTAAAATCAGACGTGAAGATGCAGCAAAACACGAAAAGAAGAACGTAATTACCAGAGCTGTTGGAGCTACAGAAAAGGTTAAGGTGGATTTCTTTGAGGTAGAACTTAGGGAAAACGATAAAATATTATTATGTTCAGATGGTTTAACGAATATGGTATCAAATGATAGAATATACCAGATTGTTTCAGCAAATGAGGATGTGGATGTAATTTCCAAAGAACTAGTAGATGAAGCAAATAAAAACGGTGGACAGGACAATATCACTGTTGTAGTTGTAAAACCATAATATGATTGAGGTGAAAAAATGTTAACAGAAGGCATGTTTTTAGTAGATAGATATGAAATATTAAGTAAAGTTGGCGCAGGCGGAATGTCTGACGTATATAAGGCAAAAGATCATATTTTAGGGCGAGTAGTTGCGATTAAAGTATTGAAAGCGGAATTTTCAGAGGATATGAATTTTGTAACTAAATTCCGTACAGAAGCACAGTCTGCGGCTGGCCTAGAACATCCAAATATCGTAAATGTATACGATGTTGGTAGTGAAAGCGGTATGCATTTTATTGTGATGGAACATATAGAAGGCATTACATTGAAGACATATATTGAGAAAAAAGGTCAGCTTTCGTTCAAAGAGGCTACAAGTATTGCGATTCAGGTTGGACGTGGTATTGAAGCCGCACATAACAAAAATATTACTCATCGTGATATTAAACCACAGAATATCATCATTTCTACAGAAGGAAAAGTAAAAGTAACAGACTTTGGTATTGCAAAAGCAATTAGTTCAAATACCCTCAGTTCAGATGCAATGGGATCTGTACATTATGTGTCACCAGAACAGGCAAGAAACGGTTTTATTGATGGTAGAAGTGACATCTATTCCCTTGGTATTGTAATGTATGAAATGGTAACAGGTCGTGTGCCATTTGATGGTGACACTACGGTTGCAGTTGCGATTCAACATTTGCAGGAAGAAATGGTAGAACCAAGTGCATATGCACCAGAAATTCCTGTAAGTTATGAAAAAATCGTGCTTAAAATGACACAGAAGAGTCCAGAGCGCAGATATCAGACAATTGGCGAGTTATTAATTGATTTGAGAAAAGCATTGGTTACACCTGATGAAGATTTTGTTGTGATTGCACCACTTCCGGTAAGTACAACACGTGTAATTAATGGGGAAGAGTTGGAAATGATTCAAAGTTCTACAAGTGATGTGGACTTGAAAAAAGAAACAGGATTTGTTTCTGTGGATGATGAGGAAGAGTATGACGAATACGACGAGGAAGAGGATGAGGAAGAATTATTAGATCCTAAAATGGAAAAGATTATGAATGTAGCAGGTGTTGCAATTTTTGCTGCTATTATTCTGGTTATTATTTTCCTTGTTGGAAGTATGCTCGGCTTGTTCAATTTTGGCGGTGGAAGCGCTGAAGAATCCGTAAGTACAGAACAGACGGAAGTTACAGAAGAAATTGAAACTACAGAAGCAGGCTTGGAAATGATTAGCATCGTTGGTATGTCTTACGAGAAGGCAGAAGAAGCATTAGAAGATATAGGCATTGACATTGCTATAAAAGGATATAGAGAAACTGGGGATAAACAGGACACTGTTTTGGAACAGAGCATTAAGAAGGACTCGATTGTAAAAGAAGGCACAGTTGTAGAAGTAGTGCTTGCGGGGGTAAATCCAAATGAGATGATTGACATCGTGTCTTTTGTGGGATACTCAGAAGGGGATGCAGCGAATTCATTGACAGCGATGGGCTTTAAAGTTGAAAAACAGTATAAGACCAGCAATGATGTGGAAAAAGGAAAAGTAATTTCACAGACTCCTAATTCAGGTAAGGCTGCAAAGAAAACAAAAATTGTGCTTGTAATTAGTGAAGGAAAAGGCAAAGCAATTGTACCAACAGATTTGGTTGGACAGAATGTAAGTACTGTAACACAAATTTTGGAAGCAAATAAGTTTAAAGTAAATACGGTTAGAAAGAATGATTCTGCTGCAAAAGATACAGTAATAGCAATGGATGCTGCAGGTGGTGCACAGTTAGAGGTAGGTAGTACAATTACATTAACAGTTAGTGATGGTCCAGCGAAACCAACCACATATAAGTTTAGTGCACCATATTCGAATGCAAGTGCAACTTCATATGCTTATGTATTAACAGACGCTAATGGAGCAACCTTAACAAGTGGTAATGGTACAGGTAATTCAGTTACAATTTCTAAAACAGGAATCACAACAGCAAGTGGTACATTAAAAATTACTTGGTATGCAGAAACAACTACTTCAACACAGGTTCCAGGAGATGGAAATGGGGATGGAGTAGTAGATGAAGGTGAAATGAAGACAGAAACAACTACTTCGACAGTAGAAGTTGAAGTGAAAAATGAAAGTGTAACATTCACAGCAGAATAAAGGGTAACCATGCAGGGAAAGATTGTAAAAGGAATTTCCGGTTTCTATTACGTTCATGTAGTAGAAGCCGGAATTTATGAGTGTAAGGCCAAAGGGGCATTCCGTAATCAAAAGGTAAAACCACTTGTAGGTGATAATGTGGAGATTGCGGTAATTGATGAAGAAAATAAAAAAGGAAACGTAGAGAAGATTCTGCCAAGAAAAAACGAGCTGATTCGTCCAGCAGTTTCTAATATTGATATGGCACTGGTTATTTTTGCAGCAGCAAAACCAGATCCAAATTTCAATTTGTTAGATCGTTTCCTTTGTATGATGGAATATCAGAAAGTGCCAGTTACCATTTGTTTTAACAAATGTGATTTGATAACAGAAGAACAGAAAAAAGAACTAGAAGATGTCTACAAGCCAGCAGGCTATGAGATTATTTTTACCAGCGCGAAACAAGGAATTAATCTAGATGGATTAAAAGAACTACTTCGTGGTAAGACGACAGCGGTTGCAGGACCTTCCGGAGTAGGAAAATCTTCACTTATCAATCAGTTACAGGATTCTGTTTGTATGGAAACAGGCACAATTAGTGAAAAGATTGAAAGAGGTAAACATACGACACGTCATTCGGAGATTATTCCCCTTGGTGAGGGCGCATATATTATGGATACTCCTGGATTTAGTTCTATGGATGTGCCAGGTTTTGAAAAAGAAGATTTATGGACATGCTATCCGGAATTTGCAGAGCATGAACCATATTGTAAATTTCAGGGGTGCAGCCATATTAATGAACCAAACTGTGGCGTAAAGGATGCTCTGGCAGAGGGAGATATAAGTCCTATTCGCTATGAGAATTACAAATTACTTTATGAGGAATTGAAACAAAGCAAAAAATACTAATAAGTTTATCAAAACTTTTGGAGGAAAATTATGAACTGTTTATCACCATCTATTTTAGCATCTGATTTTACTTGCTTAGGCGACCAGATTCGCATCATTGATGAAGCAGGTGCTCAGTATGTTCACATTGATGTTATGGATGGCAAATTTGTGCCAAGTATTTCTTATGGAATGCCAGTAATCAAGGCAATTCGTCCATGTACAGAGCGTATGTTTGATGTACATCTTATGATTGAAGATCCAGACCGTTATATTGATGAGTTTGTAAAGGTTGGAGCTGATATCATTACAGTACACGCCGAAGCTTGTGTGCATTTAGATAGAACAATTGAAGCAATCAAAGAAAAAGGTGTGCTTGCAGGTGTTGCCATCAATCCAGCAACTCCAGTATGGCAGATTGTACCAATCTTAGAAAAAGTAGACATGGTACTTATTATGTCTGTAAACCCAGGCTTTGGTGGACAGAAGATGATTCCATACACAATTGAAAAGGTACGAGAACTTAAGAAAATTGTTAGAGAAAAAGGTTACAAAGTGGACATCGAAGTAGACGGTGGTATTACTTTAGAAAACGTAGAACAGTTCTTAGCTGCTGGCGCGAATATTATTGTGGCAGGCAGTTCGGTATTTAACGGTGAAATCGAAGAAAATGTAAGATGTTTCTTAGACAAGTTGAATGATTAATTAGAATAAGCAAGAATAAAAGTGTCGCCAATGGTGACACTTTTTGCAAGTTTTGATATATGTGAGGAAAAGAAA
>JAFQWG010000050.1 GCA_017407605.1 Agathobacter sp.
ATGTTCTCACCTCAAGGTGAGGATATAAAAGTGTAGTCTAAATATCAACGGATTATAAGTCAACAAATCATTATATAAAGTGGTAACATTATAAAAAATATCATTGACATAATACTGCTATCAACAACACGGTCACCAATTCGAATTACCATGCCACCGATTAAATCGGTGTCTACACTATAATGCATTTCGAATTCCACATATTTTGTGGTTTCTAATAATCGTTTTTCTACTGCTTTTTTCTGTGCATCAGACAGTTCCACTGCTGTGCTTACATAAGCAATACCGATATTCTTATGTTCTTTTACACAATCGAGGAAATAATTTAAAACTTCGTCAATCTCTGGGTAATGGCCTTTTTCTGCTAACATATGCATAAGACCTGTAAGTTCCATAGACACACGTCCTTTGAAAATATCTTCGATTAATGCAACTTTTTCTTCTTTTGAAACTTTCGGATGATTCATGAGTTTGATAAGGTCCTGATTTTCAGAAAGTGCTGCAAGCACTACCTCAACCTCTTCTTTTAATGAATCAATCTTGTTTTCTTCCAGGGCCAGCTCAAACAATGCATCACCGTATGTTTTTGATACTAGCTTAGCCATGTTGAATCACCCATCTCTTTCAATGTCTCTTCTATTAAAGTATCCTGTACTTTTGTATCAATAGAAGCAGACACAATCTTTTCTGCCATTAATGCTGCAACAGTAACGATTTCTTTCTTTACGTCGTCCATTGCACGTTTCTGTTCAAGCAAAGCTTCTTCCTGCGCATGTTTGATAATGCGATGTGCTTCTTCTTTTGCCTCATCGATGATTCTCTGTTCATTCTTTAAGGCTTTCTGACGAGCTTCACTCAGGATTACTTCTGCTTCTTTATCAATATTTTTCAGCTTGCTTTCATACTCGGCTTTTAATGCTGCTGCACTTTCCTTGTCTTCTGCTGCTTCTGAAATATCTTTTGCGATTCGATCCTGACGAGCTTTTAAGAGCTCTCTTGCAGGATTGAATAAAAGATTTGATGCAAGTAAGAAAAGTGTAAAAATGGCAGCTGCCATGAGTAGAGTATTAAAGATAAGCTGAGCGTCTAAATTAAATAAAAATGTCTGACTTGCCAGCAATCCCTTACTCTCCTTTCATTTTCTTTAACTAATAAATGAAGTTAATTTTAGCCTAATGGTTTTACGAAGAGTAAAAGCATTGCGATAAGAAGACCATAAAGACCTGTTGTTTCGGCTACGGCCTGTCCTAATAACATAGTTGCCATAATCTGTCCCTGTGCTCCTGGATTACGTCCTACTGCCGAAGCACCGTGACCAGCTGCGATACCCTGACCAACACCAGGTCCGATACCTGCGATAACTGCTAAACCTGCACCAATTGCTGAACATGCTCTAATTAAATCCTGTCCGTTAATATCCATAATGTAAATCCTCCTAAAATTATGTTCTTTCTTAAATTTATGCGTCTCCGCATGCGTTCTTGATGTATGTCATTGTTAACATACAGAATACGTAAGTCTGAATTGCTCCTGAGAACAAGTCAAAGTATACGTGAAGTGCTGCTGGCCATGCTGTTGCAATAACCCCGAGCAACCCATAAATCAATGCCATCATAACTGTTCCTGATAATACGTTGGCAAATAGACGAAGCGACAACGAAATTGGAACTGCGATATCACTGATTAAGTTGATTGGAAGCCAGATTGGCAACCAAGGTGGCAGTGGTGAACATTTGTCGATCCAAATCTGCTTCAAACTCTGATGCTTAAATGTGTTAATGTGAATCAGAGAGAATGTAATCAGACCTAAACAAAGAGTCGTACCATAATCTGCTGTAGGTGGTCTTAAACCTAATAATCCGGAAATGTTACTAATCAGGATAAAAATAAATATCGTACCGATATAATTGACAAATCCTGGAGCCCATTTTCCCATGGAACCCTGTACCATGCCTTCTAAAAGTTCTACGATAAGTTCGATTACATTTTGTCCTGCACCTGGAACATCCGTAGCTTTCTTTAGAATGCGATTAGCTATGATAAAGAATGTTATCATAATCGCCATGACAATTAAAATACAGGCGTGCGATGTCGTAAGCCAAACCGTCTGACCTAAAAATTCGATTGGAACAATTCCATGAATCATAAAGTCTATATTGGCACCCTCCGACAGTAAAATCGCTTGATTCACAAAGTCACCTCCTTATTTAAATTTTCACTATTTTCATCGCTAGAAGATGCATCATTTCTTCCTAACAATTTGTTGACAATCTTGTTTAAGAGTGGCTGCATATAAGCCGAGAACTTTAATCCCATAGCTCCTAAAAAAGCGGTAAACAAATTACCGATTTCAAAATAGCCCAATATTCCAAACAGGACTGCTACGACGATGTAGCGCAGCATAGATTTTGCTGCAACCCGTTTATTGGCATTGCTTTCTCCATCGAATGTAACTGCATCATAAATAACTGTTGCAAGATTAATTCCCATTCCGATGGCTATTGCTATTCCATACCAAAGTCCAATGGAATAACCTATCTTATCTTCTACAAACCATACCCCGGTAAACTGAACCAATAGTCCATATATCACAATTCCTGCGATTAGTCCCGGAAGTGCCGTATTAATTCTTCTTAACATCGTTCTCCTTTTTTGTGTCCTTCTTCATAAATTGCTTTGCAGTCTTATAAATATTTGTATATCCAGCTAAAGCTCCCATAAAGAATAAAGGAATCACGATCCAGTCCATATCGTATTTATCGCCCAGCCAAGCTCCTGCTGCCACACAAAGTACAATCGGAACAATCATATTGATGCCAAACTGTGAAACCATTGAAGCTGCCTTTACGATATCATCCTTTTTTGTCTTTTTCATATAATTCCCTTTATATAAGCAAAGTTATATATTATTATAACATTTTTACGCAATTTGTCTATAAAATTTGTTAGACACATTCGGCATTTTGCCTATTTTTTTCTATTATTTTACCGTAATTTTATAAAAAAGACACCTGATGGATTTCTTGTTTTCCACTCGGGTGTCTTTGGGTTTTAATTTAAAATTTTCACTAATTTTTTTATGGATTTTCTTAGGGTTTCGTAACACAAACCATAAGACTGAAGCTGGCCTCCGTATGGATCTAATATCTCTAATTCATCTCCTACAAAATTAGTCAAAACATACACATTTTCTACATTTGCATTTTGATAATGTGCCAAAACTTTTTGTCTTTGCCTTTCTTCCATTGTAAAAATCAATGTATTTTCTGTAATATCATCGTCTGTCAACTCCTGCGATGTGAAGTTTTCCAAGCTAATTCCGTTGCTAATTAACACTGCCTCTGCTTTACCGTTCATTGGCTCTGGAAAAGACACCACAAGACCTCTTGCAAAAATTTCCACTTCATATTTCAGGGAAATATCTTGCAAAATCCCCATTGCCATAGGCTCGCGGCAGGTTCCTGAGCGACCAACGAATATAATTCTTTCAATTTTTTCCATCATTTCCTCCTGTTATTACAGGTTAATTACCTGATGCGCTGCCGCCTTTAATAATCGGTTCATAATCGCCTGTCCAATTCGAGGTGTCTTGTAACTTTCAGAATAAATAAGCTCTACATCTAATTCATCGCATTCTCGCAAAATTTTATACATATGTTTTGCGATAGAATCTTCATCATCTCTTGCACCAATACTAAGTACCACATCTGCAGCATATGCAGTTTTTGTTTTTTCTGTAGCTATTACCGCAACCTTTTTCCCATTTTTATGTGCTTCTTCGGTAAGTGTATTTATCTTTTCTATTACTGCACATTCTTCCCCATCAACAATAATCATATCTGCTTTTGGTGCATAATGCTTATATTTCATACCTGGCGCCTTTGGCTTTGTGGTATCATCTGCAGCAATAATACCTGGATCAATAATTACCTCTTTTTCCAACACATCTGATAACATCTGTGGTGTAATATATCCAGGACGGAGCACCATAGGTGTGGCTTCTGTCAAATCAATAATCGTAGATTCGATACCTATTCCTACTGCACCACCATCGAGAACCATAGCAATACGCCCATCTAAATCTTCCAGTACATGAGAAGCCTCTGTTGGACTTGGTCTTCCAGAAGTATTTGCGCTAGGTGCAGCAATAAGTGTTCCACTTTGACGAATAAGCTCTAAGGCAATAGAATGCTTTGGCATACGAACTGCTACCGTATTAAGACCACCCGTTGTCGCATATGGCACTTCATCTTTTTTCCACACAACCATGGTAAGAGGTCCCGGCCAAAATGCATCTGCCAATTTATATGCCTCTGGAGGCACCTCTTTTGCAACTCTCTCTAAATCACTTACATCTGCAATATGAATGATAAGTGGATTGTCCGAAGGACGCCCCTTTGCTTCATATATCTTCTTAGCCGCTTCTGGATGAAGGGCATCTCCACCCAATCCATACACTGTTTCGGTTGGAAATGCAACAAGTTCCCCTGCTGCAATCAATTCACCAGCTTCTTTCATCTGGGACATATTCATGTTTTCAACATCTATTTTATAATATTTCGTCTTCAATTTTATTCTAACCTCAAGTCTGTTCTAACTTATTTATCCAGAATTATAACTCATTTGCTTGCACTTTTCCACAATTTGTACTAAAATAGCAATAAGTCTATTCTGACTTAATAATGATCATTATTTTATAAGGAGGAACAAAATTATGGCATATGTTATTTCTGACGCTTGTGTAAGCTGTGGAACATGTGAAGGCGAATGTCCAGTAGGCGCTATCTCAGCTGGTGATGGACAGTACGTTATCGATGCTGATGCATGTGTAGATTGCGGTACATGTGCTGGTGCTTGCCCAGTTGGTGCAATCAACGGCTAATTTGATTTTTAATCAAGTACTTAAAAGCCTGTCAACCTATTGGTTGGCAGGCTTTCCTTTTTCTTTTCCAAATACGTTCTTTTTTCTTAAAGCTCCTCGAATCGCTGCATCTAGCTTACGATAACGTTCTTCTTGTGCATTATCCTGCTCACGCATCAGATAATTCATCTCCTTCAAGACAAGCTCCTGCACATCTTTTCCAATGGTCTGGCTTAATTCTTCATTATTCTGTGCAATAGCTTGTCCCACGATATCGCTCATAAGCTCGCGGAACTGACACATTCTTTCTTCCGGTGTCAGTGTAGAAGCTTGTTCTGGTACAGTGGCCTGTCTTAGCATCGGAACTTGCTCCATCTGATTGCGCAATAGTTTTTCAACCTCATCCACTTTAGTAGATGATTGCTGCGACATATTCTCCTGAAACTCTACAGGTTCCATCATTCCATTATGTAAAATCATACGAATTGCTTTTAATTGATACCCCTGATCCTTCAAATCTTTAATTCGCTGAAATTCCTTGATATTCTCTCTCGTATAGTATCGATGCCCCATCTCATTTCTTGGAATGGTCAAATCGAGTTCCTCTTCCCAGTAACGTAACACATGGGTTTCCACATGCACCATGTCGGCTGCATCGGAAATCATGTAACGCACTTTCTCCAAACTGATTCCTCCTTACAATTTAACGTTACCTATATTATATGTGAGGATGTAAGTTAATACAAACAAAAGTAGTCGACAAATTCCGACTCACTTAGCTCTGTTTTTAAATAAATAACCCCGGCAACGCCGGGGATTTACTAATGTTCTAGGTTTGCAAACTTCGTATATTCTGGTAACCAAGCCAGATTTACAGTTCCGATAGGACCATTACGCTGTTTAGCAATAATAATTTCTGAAATACCTTTTAATTCAGTATCTTTATTATAATAATCATCTCGATAAATAAACATTACTACGTCGGCATCCTGCTCGATAGCTCCGGATTCACGAAGGTCAGACATCATAGGTCTGTGATCTGGTCTTTGCTCTACGGCACGGGATAACTGTGACAGTGCTACGACCGGTACATTTAACTCTCTTGCCAAAGCCTTTAACGAACGAGATATATCTGAGATTTCCTGCTGACGAGATTCGGTTCCTCGACCGGAACCTGTCATAAGCTGTAGGTAGTCGATGATAATAATATCCAAGCCTTGCTCAAGCTTATACTTTCTACACTTACTACGAAGCTCTGAAATACTAATACCTGGTGTATCATCGATAATCAATTTAGAATCGCCAATGATTCCAGCACCTTCTACCAGCTTTTCCCAGTCCGCGTCCGATAAGTTACCGGTACGGAGTGCCTGTGCATCTACTCGAGATTCCAAAGAGAACAGACGGTTAACGAGCTGTTCTTTTGACATTTCGAGTGAGAAGATTGCTACGCTCTTTGCTTCGTGAAATGCCACATATTGTGCAATGTTAAGTACGAATGCTGTTTTTCCCATAGATGGACGTGCTGCAACAAGTATTAGGTCAGAAGGCTGTAAGCCTGCTGTTCTATAATCCAAATCAATAAATCCGGTTGGAATACCAGTTACGGTGCCAGACATTTTCGATGCTTTTTCAATTTTTTCGAGTGCATTCATAACTACCTGACGAATTGGTACAAAATCTCCACCGCTTCGGCTACTCAGGAGTGCAAATACATCTTTTTCTGTCTTATCTAATACGCTTTCTAAAGACTCTTTTCCTGCATAGCATTCGTTTTCAATACCTTCAGTAATGCGGATAAGTCTTCTTTTTACTGCATTTTCACTTACAATCGTTGCATAATATTTAATATTTGCAGATGTAGGAACTGCTGTTACAAGTTCTCTTACAAATTCCAAACTTGATACTTCTTTTGGAACATCTTTTTCTTTTAATTTGTTCTGTAATGTTACCAAGTCTACTGGCTGTCCAGCACTGTAAAGCTCTACCATTGCATCGAAAAGAATACCATACTGCTGATGATAAAAATCATCTTTGTGGAGCATTTCCATTGCAGTAACGATGGCATCCTTATCCATAATCATAGAACCAATTACTGATTGCTCTGCCTCTAGACTGTTTGGCATTACTCGTTTGATAATTGTATCCTCCAAGGGGAGTTCCTCCGTTTCTTTCTGTAAGACTTATGCTTCTACTACCTGTACAGTAAGCTTTGTTGTTACTTTTGGATGAAGTTTTACAGGGATTTCATATGTTCCCAAAGCTTTGATTGGATCAGAAAGCTGCATTTTCTTTTTATCTAACTCTAATTTAATCTGTTCTTTCGCTGCTGCTGCAATTTCTTTTGTAGAAACAGTACCAAATAATCTGCCTCCATCTCCACATTTTACTTTTACAACAACCTTCTGTGCTTCTACTACTTTTCCAAGTTCTATAGCTGCTTCATACTGTTCCTGTGCAACCTTTGCTTCATGCTGTTTCTGAAGTTTTAAATCATTTAA
Source organism: Agathobacter sp. (assembly GCA_017407605.1). Taxonomy (GTDB): domain Bacteria; phylum Bacillota; class Clostridia; order Lachnospirales; family Lachnospiraceae; genus Roseburia. Next base: position 7,363 of record JAFQWG010000050.1, read on the forward strand.
GTTCTTTGGGGTTGCCTCTACACCTAATTTTTTGTTGATCAAAACATTACGAGCATATCCATCGCTAACTTCTATAATCTCGCCTTTTTTACCTTGGCCTTTTACATCTTCTAATAAAATTACCTTCATTACTTAATATCTCCTTCTTTTAACATCTCGTCCAGAGTATTCTTAATTATTTCTTTTGCCTCTTCAACCGTGCAATCACTAAGCTGTGCACCAGCCACATTTAAGTGACCACCACCGCCGAGGCGTTCCATAACAAGCTGTACGTTGATTTCATCAATCGAACGTGCACTTACATAAATCTTTTCATTATATTCTGTTAAAACAAATGATGCTTTGATGCCAATTACATTTAATAATTCGTTTGCAGCCTGTGCACCTACAATAGTAGGACTTTCTACATCATCTCCAGGACACACCGAAATCGCAAATGCTTTTCGATACACCTCTGCTCTGCGAACGGCTTCTGCACGTGCTTTGTATGCTGCCATATCGTTTCTTATCATCTTACGAACACGTGTCACTTCTGCACCAGAACGTCTTAAATATGCAGCAGCTTCAAATGTACGTACACCTGTCTTTGTCATGAAGTTGTTGGTATCAATTAAAATACCAGCATAAATACAATCTGCTTCACATGCTTCTAATTTGAAGTCTTCCTGGAAATACTGCAATACTTCTGCAATCATTTCACATGCACTAGATGCATATGGTTCAATATAAGAAAGAACTGGATTTTCAATAACCTCACTTCCTTGTCTGTGGTGGTCAAATACACAGATATGGTCTGTTTTTCTTAAAATCTCTGGACATTCTGTATAACTTGGCTTGTTGGTATCAACAACCATAACCAAAGTATTACGTCCTGTCATATTAATTGCCGTTTCACTATCGATAAACATATCTTCTGGATATCCATTTTCTTCTGTGAAAAGTTCCATCATTGGACGTACGGAACTTGTTGGGTTATTTACAACAATCTGTGCTTTTTTACCGAGTACCTTTGCAGCACAATAAATCCCAATTCCAGCACCAATTGAGTCGACATCCGAGAGATTATGCCCCATAATCACTACATTTTCTCTGCCTTCCATAATCTGACGGAGCGCAAGCGCTTTTACCCTTGCTTTTACACGGGTGTTACGTTCTACCTGTTCTGTCTTACCTCCATAATAATGTATGAGTCCTTTTACTTTTACAACAGCCTGATCACCACCACGAGCCAGTGCAAGTTCAATTGCAGCCTTCGCATAGTCATAGTTTTCATTATAACTATCACCTTTTAAACCTACACCGATACTCAAAGTAACGGCCATTTCGTTACCTACTTTTACATTCTTTACTTCTTCTAGAAGACTAAACTTATCTTCTTCCAACTGTGCTAAATATTTGTATTTGAAAACAACAAAATATTTGTCTTTTTCAATCTTACGAACAAGTCCATCAATATTTGAAAAATATTGGTTTACTTTTCTATCCACTAATGCCGTAAGTAAAGAACGTTTTACATCTTCAATACTATTTAATGCTTCTTCATAGTTATCAATATAAACAAGCGCAGCAACCTGTTTCTGCTCAATATTTGCTATCTTATAACTGTTTAACTCAGTTTCATCGAAGAAATACAGCGCTACCATAAACTCATTTGCAGGGTCTACATCGAAATTAATCTTTTGTTCCATCATCGCGTCAAACTGTACACGTGTAACTGTAACACGATAATTTTTTTCATCATGATTAAGTTCAATTTCTGTTGTAACATTATTTTTCTGAATAAATTCTTTTGTAATCGTTGGGAATAGTGATGCGATTGACTTATGGTATTTTTTATTTACACCTGTCATCTCGCAGAACTTTTCGTTACCCCATAACATTTTTCCAGAACTATCTAAGAGGACGTATGGCACCTCAAATTCGTTCAGAAGCTTCCTTTGTACTGTGGAATACTCTGTAGCAAACCCTACAATTTCGTTCACCAGATACTGTCCATTCAATATGTAAACAATTGCAGTAGATGCTGCAAACATAACAACAAAAGCGGACACAAACAACCCACTTTTTACATCATAAACATATACTCCAATATTTAATACTGCCATTGCTACTGTTATATAAACTGGCCAGTTAAAAAAGACCCCTAATCTTCCTTTAAACTTTATTTTTCTATCCATAAAATTCCCCTCTTCGTTTTCCTCTGACGAGACCTTTCCATTCTAAATAAAAAACCTAATAGTTATCCATTAGTATACCATTTTTACCCCCTAAAATAAAGCATTTTTGATAAAAGAAAAGAGCCACCCAAGATATGGGTGGCTCTTTGTTTTTTAATACAATATCTATTCTGTTTTAGCAATTTCTGCGATAGACTGTGTAAGACCTGCAATTCCCTGAATTTCAGATGGAATGATAATCTTAGTTGCTTTTCCATCAGCAGCTTTTGCAAATGCTTCTAAGCTCTTAATCTGAAGAACTGCTGCATCTGGTTCAGATGCTTTTAACATCTTAAGACCATCTGCATTAGCCTGCTGGATACGAAGGATAGCTTCTGCCTGACCTTCTGCTTCTTTAATAGTAGCTTCACGTTTTGCTTCTGCACGAAGGATAGCAGCTTCTTTTTCTGCCTGAGCATCAAGGATAGCAGCTTCTTTGTTACCTTCTGCAACAAGGACTGTAGATTTCTTTTCACCTTCTGCACGAAGAATAGCTTCTCGACGTTCACGTTCTGCCTTCATCTGTTTTTCCATTGCATCCTGGATTGCTTTAGGTGGCATAATGTTCTTTAATTCAACACGGTTGATTTTGATACCCCATGGGTCTGTTGCTACGTCAAGTG